>JAAKFP010000070.1 GCA_011065005.1 Chlamydiota bacterium
TGATCCACAATGAATTAGAAAAAATCCGCCTACTCGCTGAGTATGTCTGGATTTTTTCTAACCCATTGTAAATCAAAATCTCAGCATTAGGGTCCATTTTTACCGTGAAGATCAGTGTTAAATTCTGGAGGATTGTAGTTTGTGAGTGCCCCATCTAAAGATATTCCTGTCTTGACCGTTACCCAGCTTACGAACGCCATAAAGCACAAACTAGAGACCACGTTTCCTTCGATCTGGCTGCAAGGAGAGATCAGCAACAGCAAACTTCACTCCTCAGGGCATTTCTACTTTTCCTTAAAAGATCCACACGCACAAATTTCTGCCGTCATGTTTCGAGGAAGTGCTTCCACGCTGAAATCTGTTCCAAAAGACGGAGACAACGTGGTTGTTTATGGAAACCTAAACGTCTATCCTCCAAGTGGTAAGTATCAAATCGTCGTGCAGGAGCTACGCTTCGCCGGGCTGGGAGAGCTCTTGCTCAAACTTGAAGAGTTAAAGAAAAAGCTCCACAAAAGGGGGTGGTTTAGCAAAGAACATAAAAAGCCGATTCCTAAGCTTCCAAGGAAAATCGGCGTGGTCACAAGCCCTACCGGTGCTGCAATTCAAGATATCTTAAACATTCTTAGCCGCCGTTTTGCCGGCTTCCATCTCGTTCTTAATCCCGTCCGTGTACAGGGTGAAGGCGCTGCCGAGGAGATTTGCACTGCTATTCAGCAATTTAACGAGTATAAACTCGTCGACGTCATCATTATCGGTCGGGGCGGAGGCAGCATCGAAGATCTTTGGGCTTTCAATGAAGAAATTGTCGCTGAAGCCATTTTTCACAGTCAAATTCCGATCATTGCAGCTGTAGGCCATGAAACCGACCACTGTATCGCTGAGTATGTCGCGGATGTTCGCGCTCCTACACCCTCGGCAGCAGCAGAACTTGTGATTGCTGAAAAATCTCAACAAATTCAGTTGCTAACGCAAATGCAAACCCGTTTTCAACAAACTACTCAACAAATCATCAGACAGCACAAAAACCGTTTAGAAAGCATTATTAATCAGCCATCTTTTCGCTCACCCTACACCATCCTTGGCCCTTGGATGCAAAAACTCGACGACACCAGGCAAGCTTTAGATTCTACCATCTTGCAATTTTGCAAGCAGAAGAGGCTGATTATCGAGGCCAGGCAAAAGATACTCCAATCCCTTCAACCGACTACCCAGATCACCCACTTCAAACATAAACTGCAATCATTCTCGAAACAATTAAATAATACCTTTACACGCAACATGTTATTGCGAAGAGAAAGACTTAAGCATACAATCTCTTCCCTTAAAGCTATAGACCCAAAGAATTTACTTACAAAAGGGTACAGTATTCTCTTTTCGGAAAAAGACCGTTCGATTATAACTTCTGTACGGAAGTTAGAAAAAAATCAAAAGCTGAGAATGCTAGTTTCCGACGGTGAAATATTATCAACAATTGAAGAAATTTTTTCCCATGAGCGAAAGTAAAAAAGAGTTGAGTTTTGAAAAAGCATTTTCCAGATTAGAAGAAATTCTGGAGAAAATGAATTCGGGGTCGATCAGTCTTGATGAATCCCTAAAGCTATACGAAGAAGCAGATAAACTTATCAGCTCTTGCAGTAAACGTTTGAATGAGGCCGAACGAAAAATTGAAATGCTAATCAAAAACCGAAGTGGAGAAGTACAGCTTGGGAAAGATCAAAAACCTCAAACAGAGAACTTCTCTCTACCCTCATCGAATGACGCCTCTAAACACCGCGAGTAAACGAAGGTGACCCTAATGGATCAAAAGATCTTACCAAACATCCACTCCCCTGAAGATCTAAGTTCACTCACTATAGAAGAACTTTCCGAACTAGCTCGGGAGATCCGTCAACGGATTATTGAAGTTCTTTCCATCAATGGAGGACACCTCGCCTCTAACCTAGGCTCAGTAGAACTTACGATAGCTTTACATAAAGTTTTTAACTCTCCAGAAGATCGACTGATTTGGGATGTCAGCCATCAAACCTATACACATAAAATACTGACAGGCCGCAACGATCGTTTTCATACGATCCGTCAGTTCAAAGGACTTTGCGGGTTCTCACATCCCAAAGAGTCCCCTCACGACCATTTCCACGCAGGACATGCCGGGACAGCCCTTTCCTTGGCATTGGGAGTTGCTCACAACCGAGACCTCACAAAGCGACGAGAATACGTGATCCCTATCATTGGTGATGCTACACTGACCTGCGGAATGTCTTTAGAAGCTATGAACAACATATCTCGAGATCTGAAACGATTTATTGTGATTCTAAACGATAATGCAATGTCAATTTCCAAAAATGTTGGTGCCATCTCTCAGATCCTTAGTCGCATCCTAAGCAATCCCACAACAAATAAACTCTACCAAGAAGTTGATCATATAATTTCCATGATTCCAAGCTTAGGAGCACTCCTATCAAAGAAGGGACATAAAATTACCGGATCACTCAAAAACCTTTTTAGTCCCGCAGTTTTCTTTGAACAATTTGGCCTTTCTTATATCGGACCTATTGATGGCCATGACATCAAGAAAATGGTCGATGTCCTTGAAGGAGTTAAGGACTCCAATTGGCCCGTTATCATCCACGTACTAACGAAAAAAGGCCAGGGGATGGAAGAAGCCATAAAAAATCCTGTGAGCTATCACGGAGTAAAACCTTTCGATCCTGAAACGGGCAAATTTCTCCCCTCCTCTTCTCCAAAGCCAACATTTCCAAAAGTTTTCGGCAAACACATTCTAAAAATGGCTGAAAACGATCCCAGCCTCGTTGCAATCACCCCAGCAATGTCCGCCGGATCCCAACTTGATGGGTTAATGAAAAAGTTTCCGGAAAGGTGTTTTGATGTTGGAATTGCAGAGTCGCATGCAGTGACATTTAGCGGAGGGATAGCCTATGGCAAAAAAATGAAAGTTGTCGTCTCCATTTATTCCTCGTTCTTACAAAGGGCATTAGACAATGTCTTTCACGATATCTGCCTCCAAGAACTTCCCGTCGTTTTTTGTATAGACCGAAGTGGCCTTTCAGGACCGGACGGCGCAACACATCATGGTATCTATGATATCTCCTTTCTAAATGCAATGCCGAACATGGTCATCAGCCAACCACGCGATGGGAAAGTTCTCAAAGAACTCATGGAGTCCGCATTCTCCTGGGGAAGGCCAACAGCTATCCGTTATCCAAATCTAGCCACAGATGAACCTGAAGGCCCACTAATGTATCGGCAACTAGGTACCGGTGAGATTTTAGCAGAAGGTCAAGATCTTCTTATTATTGCCCTCGGACACATGAACCATACTGCTCTTGAGGTCCGTGAACTTCTCGAAAAGAAAGGAATTACAGCAACTGTGCTGGATCCTGTCTTTGTAAAACCCCTAGACTCTGACCTACTCTGTAAATTGCTTCTGACCCATAACCGCCTCGTAACAATCGAAGAACACTCCACGATTTCAGGGATGGGAGCTATTATTAACCATTTCCTTATGGCCCAAGGTTTTAACAACGTCCAAGTGCTCAATTTTGGGATTCCTGAAACTTTCCTTGACCAAGGAAACTATCATGATTTAATAAAGGAAATTGGACTTACACCAGAAAAAATCACACAACGGGTCATCAATCACTTCTCTTTAAAAGGGATCACAGACTACGAATACCGAATGACGTAAATCTATAGGAGAAACAGGTATGTTCATTTTTCTCTACAGAAACACTCTTAAAGCACACTCGAAAAATATTGCGATCGGTATCAGGGAGTATTTAAACAGTCATGACGTAAAAGTCGTTACCGAAGATGATGATGCAAAAAGCATTGGAGCGGAGCCTTTATCGAAAGTTGATCCCTCGTCAATTGGGTTTACAATAACGTTAGGAGGCGATGGAACCATCCTCAGAATGTTTCATAATCATCCAGAAATAAAAGCTCCCATCGTTGGAGTCAACCTCGGAAGTTTGGGCTTCATGGCAGATATCCCCCTAACGGACATTTATCCCTCACTACAAGACCTACTCAGTAATAATTTCACCATCCAAGAAAGAATTATGATGGCAGGAGAATCTGTAAACAATGAATTCTGCCATGCTGTCAATGAAATAGCCTTTCATCGAGCAGGGAATCCAACTCTTGTAGATCTAGTCATTCATGTCGATGGAACATATCTAAACACCTTCTCAGCCGATGGTGTTATTTTCTCTACAGCCTGTGGTTCAACGGCTTATTCTTTGGCAGCTGGAGGACCTATCCTCTGCCCAGAACTAGAAGCTTTCGTGCTGACTCCCATCAGCCCCCACACCATCTCAAACCGCCCTATTGTCCTCATGCCGAAGAGCGAAATCCAAGTACAATATATAAGTGAACTCAACCCCATAGAGGTCGCTTGTGATGGTACTACGAGATTTCATCTCTCTACAGGCGAAGTCTTTTATATTCGGCAATATGAGGGTAAATTCCGCCTCGTTAATCTACCTCACCATGATTACTACTCAACTCTTCGTACGAAGCTTGGTTGGTCAGGGAAAATGCGATCATAATGGTAAAACATTCATCTGCCGTAAGAACAATTCCATCGCAATCCATCGATTGATGTGCACGAAGCAATTTAGGGTTAAAAATAAATTGATTTTTTTTCTTTTGTAAAATGCTAACCCACAGTTTCTTGTAAAATTTATTATAAAAAATTTGAAAAAATTCAAAATTCTACTGGAAGAATTTTCGAGTAACGCGTATTTACTAGTGTTAAAACGTTAACTCGTAATGTCCCTCCGAACCAGAATGGTAGATGGGACGTTAACAGAAGAAAAAGGTTTTAACATAAATCCAAGAAGTTTATAGGAAGTTTTATGAAGAAATTGGTAGCTGTATTAGCGACGGTGTGTGTGTTGACAAGTTGTTGTTGTAACAGAGATTCATGTTGTGATCCATGTCCTCAGCCTTGTCCGCAACCATGTTGTCCAAAGCCATGCTGCCCGATACCATGTTGTCCAAATCCATGTTCAGGACCAAGTAACTCTGGCGGCTGCTATTAAATGTTGCTGAAAGAGGTAAGTCGCTGGAATGGCGGGCAAGGAGGATACCAATAAATCATCCTCAAGTGAAAAAGTCCGTCAACTTAAGGTGATGGCAACCAATAGGAAAATATAAGTGAAGAACAAACCAAACCCAAACCAATGAATTTTTAAGGAGGCTTACATGAAATTCTTAGGTTCTATTTTAGCTCTTAGTATAGCAGCTTTTACATTGACAAGCTGTAGCTGGTTTTGCTGTGATCCATGCTGTGATCCATGCTGTGATCCATGCCCAAAATCTTGCTGTGATCCATGCCCAAAACCTTGCTGCGATCCATGCCCACAACCATGTGATCCATGCAACAGCTGTTACCGCTAAGATTTTAGGTAAATTAAGGATTGAGGTGCTATATATGATTTACAAGTTTCCCCTTTCAGAATATAAACAACATATGTTTACGTCCTGAAACGGGGAACCTGTAGTCATTGTAGCACCTTAATTCGAAGAGCTATTGTTACAGGGTACAAAATATTGCAAGAGAAAGGTAGTGATTTTGAAGTATTTTATACCCTCTAATAAAAGGTGGATGACGAAACTGAATTAAGCGATCACCTTGCTGAAGATGACGGGGAAAACGAATTAAGAAACAAATCCTTTTGATTTGTAAATCTACTATGACCATTAACTAAGGAGACGATAAATGAAAAAACAACTTGGAATTCTAGCCTCGTTGCTTTTTTTGAGTGCTTCGGTTTTGCTTTGGACGAGTTGTTCCGACTGCTGTTCATATAACCGCTCATGTGAACAAACGTGTACGGCTCCATGCGGTGAGGTTTGTGGGCAGGTATGCCCAGATCCTTGCTGTGAGCCACTTTGCAAACCAGCACCCAAATGTTGCCACCCAAGCAGCAACAAACTTTGCTGTGTAGAAGGAATCACAGTAAGAGCAAGAAACCAACAAATGTGTATGCTAGGCGATCAATATTCGATTGATTTTGATGTTGAAGCCTGTGATGACGTTTGTGATGTTGTAGTTCACACAGAATTACCTGAAGGTGTGAACTTTCTACGAAGTGAACCCCAAGCTCGTGTTGAAGGCCGAAAACTTACTTGGGAATTTGGCTCAATGAGAAAAGGTGAATGCCGACCTGCAAAGGTATGGGTTGAGTGCGAATGTGAAGGTGAGCTTTGTGCATGCTTCTGTGCTACAGCTACACCTGTAAGGTTCTGCTCTTTGCTCTGCGCAAAGCCAATGCTCACATGTCAAAAATGCGGACCTGAAGAAGTTTGCCCAGGAGATCCTGTACATTACACGATTTCTGTAACAAACAGAGGTAGCTGCTCAGCAGGCGATGTTGTTGTCACCGACAATGTACCTGATGGATTAGAGCATAGCAGTGGATTGAGAACTTTGGTTTATAAACTTGGCTGCATTGAGCCTTGTGAAACCAAGAAAATAAACATATGCCTATGTGCTGCAAAGCGCGGAGAAGTCTGCAATACTGTAGTTGTTACATCATGCAATGCTGATTCCGTTTCTTGCCAATGGTGCACATGTGTTTGCTGCTGCAACTGTGAAGTTGTAAAAGTTGGACCAAAAGAGCAACAAATGGGCAAGAATGCTGACTACCAAATCACAGTAACCAACACTGGAGACAAGCCTCTCACAGATGTTGTTGTTACAGATTGCGCTCCAAGTGCAACATCAATTGTTGCTGCAAATGGTGCAAGCATCAATGGTAATCAAGCAGTCTGGAGACTTAGACAGCTGAAACAGGGTGAAAAAGTGTCATTTACGACAACTTTAACAACCTGCACACCTGGATGCTTTACGAACAGGGTCAGCGTAAATAACGCTCAAGGATGCTGCTGCAGTGACGATGCAGTAACACGTTGGAGAGGCCGTCCTGCTCTTAACGTATGCATCTGCGACACAGATGATCCTATCTGTGTTGGCGACCCAACAAGCTACTGCATCACAGTAGTCAACCAGGGTACAGAGCCGGATGACAACGTCAGAGTTGTTGTGCGCTTCCCTCCAGAAATTGCTCCTGTCAGCGCCACAGGCGACGCAATAGGAACTATTGAAGGAAACACTGTTACATTTGCTCCATATGACAACTTTGGACCACGTCAAACACTGAAATATCGTGTTGACGCAAGGGCCAACAGTCCTGGAGATGCACGTGTTATAACTGAAGTTACATCTAACTCGATTACTACACCGATCGTACAACAAGAAAGCACGATCGTTCAGTAGGACGTAACACGTCAAAAACAAAATAGCGAGTACCGCATCTGCGGTACTCGCTTTTTTTTGTAGCAAATGGTGGACCTGAGAGTTACAATGAAATAAACTATGGAAGCTACATCAGAACCTACATCAGGTGATCACTTTTATGACTCTTCTCATCGGCCCGAGATAAGTCCTATTCAAAAAATCCCTACCGAACTGTTGAGTAAAATTTTTCACTTTCTTGTCAAAATACCCGATGAAACCAAAAATATAGGGAATTATCGACTTGTCAGTAGACAATTCAGAGTCGTTATTGACAAAGAAAAAAAATGTAAATGGCTTCACAATTATCACATTCTTACGAGTTGGATTCGCCAAACTAAAAATCAGATTGATGATCGTATCAAAAAATCCATTATTGACTGCCATATTGCCATTCTCTATTTAAATGAAAACAATCCAAAAACAGATGTATGCGACAAAAACTCTGTTTGGTTAGAAAAGCTAACTAAGGTAAAAAGAGTAAGATCTCCATCAACAACTGACCAAAAGGCACTAAATCAATGGACACAAAAAATAAACTTCAAAATAGCAAAACTTCTCACCAGAAAGAAGCAAGTCAACGAAGCCCAAGAAAAAATCAAATTGATTCAAGGTTCAGATCCGTATATACAAGAAACTTACCTTGCTGCAGACCAAGCTAAATCACAATTTAGTTTTTTTCTTTTATACAAAGAAACCGAAATTCCAATTGTAGAGAGAGTCTCCCATGTTATTGATATTTGCAACACTTTAAGCCCTCAATCTAGAAAAATGATCGCCCGTGGCATTTTTGATGCCTTATCCATTTGTAACGATCATGATCAAGCTGCAAGGATCGAGAGCAACTTTGCTGTGACAAGTCACGATCCCGACCAAGATGTTAGAAAAAAGACCCACCAAATTTCTATGTTATGCAGTAGTCTCTCCAAAGACCAACACAATGAGTTAATCACAAATACAGATGACATATCACGGAAAAATAGATATCAATGTCTGCTTGCAATAAAGATACTAAAAAACAAAACCATAGAAACAAACAGTGAAATATCAGCAGCAATCGAAGAGGTGAAAAATATCATCAATGCATTGACGTTTCATAACAATGAAGTGTACATGTACCTGTTTGAGTTTCAACTACATTATAAAAAATTCCAAGATGCGAAAGAAACAATTTTCAAAATTACAGATTCTAGCTTCCTGCTCCCGGCTCTATCCTTATTATGGAGTGCTGTAATGAATCTGAATGAGAACAATGAAGTTAAAGAATTTGATGTACTCTATCGAAATTTGTGTGAAAAACATCATATTGGACACCCGGAAGTTGAAGGAAATCTGATCGAATTTTATCTACAAAGAGAGTGTATTGAACAGGCTTTAGCTTTTTTTGAATGGACTAAAAACATCTACGGGGTGAGATATGTAGAACGTTCTGCAGCATTGTTGATTTTGAGCTTTTATCTAAAAAACGACCAGATTGAAAAAGCATTTGAACTGATTGGATGGATAGAAAAAAAGGTATTTGGAGTTTACGAAGAAGACGAGGGAAATGATGAAACTACAGGCAAAGCCGAATCACACAATGAAGATAAAGAAGAAGTGATGGAAGATCATGAAATAGAAGAAGACGATCCTTATAATGATGATCTTTTTTCTAGGCTTTTTCCCTTTTATTGTGAAGCTCGTTATCTGTTAGCCAAGTTCTACAACGATTCCAGTGATACTGAAAAGTACGATTTAACGATGCAGTCTATTTTTAAGGACATTGATGAAAATATTGATGAAAACGAAAAA
>JAAKFP010000071.1 GCA_011065005.1 Chlamydiota bacterium
AGAGAGAAATTTGAGGTTTTATGAGAGGGTCTATTTTTAATAAACCCCGAAATTTTTCCATTCTCTGTGTTCTCTGTGCTCTCGGTGGTAAATAAATCATTAACAATAAGAAAGTTGCTTCAGAGGGAACGGCTGTACTTTCCTTACCAATTCTTGAATTTAATTGAGTATTTTGCTACAATGCTTTCAGAAATCTAATAAGAATAAAATATTTTTTAAGTATTACAAGAGGTCACAGTGGCAGTACATAATAATCCAATTCTCTATCATTCTTTTGACGATCTAATCATGGATGAAAAGGTCCCAACGCTCTTAAGCGAAAAAGGGAACTTCTTGAAAAAGGATGGGAACACAGATACGTGGAAAATTATTTCTTTAAATCCATTTCAACGCTTTCTCAGAAGAATTTTTGGGTTCTATAGAAACACACACCAGAATAACGTCGCGAAAAAATTACACGAAAGACTCAGCACCGAATTGATTTTCGATAAAAAATCGACCGGCGTAAAAAAAATCATACAGGTTGCAAAAATCATCAAAGACCTTTCGCCACCCACTGAAGATATCGACATCTCTGAAAAAATGAAATCGATCCCCACAAAGAAGCTCGTAAAAGACGGAGATGAAGAGAGACTTGAAGGCACGATCAAATTCCTTGTAAAAAACAAGGACACGCTGGATAAGCTTAAAACTGTTGATCTCCCTTTTACCCTGAAGAAAGACGGGGACAAGAGACGTTTTAAAGTCAGAATTTCCGATCGAAAAATCATAATTCTAACCAATAGATTCATAGGAGAAAGTAAATTCAAAACAGTAAAAACGGCTTATGATTATAGCCTAGGTACCCCACTCGCACGAGCGATCATCACCCCCAGAAGATTTTTTGACCATATGTTTGCAGGGGGCGAGCTCACTTTTTTGAAGGAAATTCAAAAAAGCTCACATCCTGTACATCTGCACTCCTATCACGAAGACGGAGTAGACTACTCAAAACGTAAAATTCACATTCTAACGGATTTGCCGGATGGCAATCTCTACCAGCTAATAACGGAATTAAATCGTACAATAGGTCCCCGTACAATAGATCCCAATGTGGAGTCTATTCAAAAAGTTTGCCGGACGGTGGAAAAAATCATCATCTCCATTCTACTTTTCAATGCTTTAGACACCAGTAAAAATAAGAACATTTGGCATAACAAACCGTGGAATGTACTCTTTCAAAGGCAATCTTTTGAGGTTATGGTGGCAGACTTTGGGCTTGCCGCAAAGAAAGGCGATCTCCGCGCTAAAAAACCATCAGGGAGCACTCCTGATTATATGCCACCAGAGTATCGTATCGATTGGGGTTTATCAAACGGACCTATTGGAGATATGCACTCCTTAGGCGTTACTCTATCCAAGCTGTTGGGGGATGATCAACCCGATTATATTGCTGATCTTATAAAACAAATGAAAGAGAACAATATCACCATTCTAGACATGTTGAAAGGATACCTGAAATGGATGGAAAAAGTTATGGAAGATTTCAAGGAACTTAGGGAAGATGCCGAGATGAGGGCACGGCTGCAACAGTTACTGGGGTCATCTAGATATGTTTCTCAACAGATTGAGCAGCTATCAAGCAGATAAATTTATCTGACAAAAATTTAGGCATTGCAAGAGGTCAAAATGACCGTACATAATAATCCAAATCTCTATCGTTCGTTTGACGATCTGATCAATGGTGAAAATGTCCCAACGCTCTTAAACGAAAAAGGGAACTTTTTGAAAAAGAATGGGGACAAAGATACGTGGAAAATTATTTCTTTAAATCTATTTCAATGTTTTCTCAGAAGAATTTTTGGATTCTATAGAGACACACACCAGAATAACGTCGCCAAAAAGTTACATGAAAGTCTTTATAGCGAATTGATTTTCGATAAAAAATCGACCAGCGTAAGAAAAATCGTAGCGGTCGCAAAAATCATCAAAGACCTTTCGCCACCCACTGAAGATGTAGATGTCTCTAAAGAAATGCAATCGATCCCCACACAAGAGATCGTAAAAAACGGAGATGAAAGTAAGCTTGAAGACACGATCAAATTCCTCGCAAAAAACCGGTCCACGCTGGAAAAGCTTAAGGATGTTGGCCTCCTCTTTACTCTGAAAAGCAAGGATAAGAAGCTCTTTAAAGTCAGAATTTCCGATCGAAAAATCACACTACTAACCAATAAATTCTTAGGAGAAGGCGGGTTCAAAACGGTAAAAACGGCCTATGATTATAGCCAAGGAACTCCACTCGCACGAGCGATCATTACCCCCAAAGGGTTTTTTGAAAATAGATCTGCAAAAAAAGAGCTCAAGTTTTTGAAGAAAGTCCAAGAAAGATCAAATTGCGTACGACTGCATTCCTATCACAAAGTGAAACACCCAAAGCGTAAAATTCATATTCTGATGGATTTAGCAGAGGGCGATCTCTATCAACTCACAACGCAAAATTTTCTTACGATGAAACAAAAACTCCAAATCACCCGTCAACTTCTAGAAGCTTTAGCAGACCTCACTCTCAATAACATTTGGCACAGAGACATCAAACCGAGGAATATACTCTATCGGTATCAACCTGATGATGATACGTATAAGATTATGGTGGCAGATTTTGGACTTGCCGCAAGTGAGGGTGATCTTATCGCCAAAAAGTTGTCAGGAGGCACACGGGGTTATATGCCGCCGGAATATCACAAGGTTTGGAAGCTATCAAACGGACCTATTGGTGATGTGTATTCCTTAGGTGTCACCCTATCCGAGCTGTTTGGGCGTAATCCTTCCTCCCCTGGTTTTATTACTCATCTCATAACAAAAATGAAAGATTCCAACCATAGAACTCGAATCACCGCTGTAGATGCTTTTGACGAATACACAGATGGCCTCAAACTATATCTTGAAGCTCTGAAACGTCGACAATCTCGAGATTTGAAGCCGCTTTCTCGTTGCTAGCTCATTTTTTTTTGATCTAAGTTTTTTTGTGGAATCTTATTTTTAGGAGACCTATTATATGCTAAATATTTTCTACCCCTATTTTGAGGAAACGAATGCAAGAGTCACATAATTATCCACATGAACCTCCTCACAGGTACTCGGAAAAAGGAACATATATAGTGACCGCTTCAACCTTAAAAAAACAGCATTTCTTTGATACTCCCCAAAAGAAAACCTTGCTTCAAAATCTATTGCTGGAAGAAGCTATCAAGCACCATTGGGAATTAAAAGCTTGGGCGGTTTTTACTAATCATTATCATTTTGTTGCTTCAAATGAAGTAAACCCCGAGACATTGCCGAAGTTTATCACTGCTATTCACCGGATAAGTGCTACGAAGATAAATCGAATAGATAACCAACAAGGAAGACGAGTCTGGTATCAGTATTGGGATACGTGTCTCACCTTTAAGAACTCCTATTATGCTCGCTTAAATTATGTCATGCAAAATCCCGTCAAACATAAATTAGTCGAAGATGCAAGATACTATCCATGGTGTTCTGCTGCTTGGTTTTTTGAAAACGCTGAAAAAGAGTTTCGGAAAACTATTATGGGATATAAATTTGACTCAATAAATGTAAAAGATGACTTCTAATCCCCAGCCAAATCATTTGGACTAAGCCGAGCAATCGGCTTTTTGCTGGCAGCCGTGCAAACGACGTCTGCGTATTCAAAGTCGGGCACGTACACGAACATGACACAAAAACATGCTTATGCAAAACAATAAACTTTTTTAAAAATTGTGAGGTTTATTGAAATGCAACCTCACAGCTATGTTGAAAAAGCCGATTGCTCGGCTTACTCCAAATCATTTGGACTAAGCCGAGCAATCGGCTTCTTGCTAGCAGCCACGCAAACGGCGTCTGCGTATTCAAAGTCGGGCACGTACACGAACATGACACAAAAACATGCTTATGCAAAACAATAAACTTTTTTAAAAATTGTGAGGTTTATTGAAATGCAACCTCACGGCTATGTTGAAGAAGCCGATTGCTCGGCTTACTCCAAATCATTTGGACTAAGCCGAGCAATCGGCTTCTTGCTGGCAGCCGTGCAAACGGCGTCTGCCTATTCAAACTCGAACATGAACATGACACGAAAACATGCTTATTGCAAGGCAATAAACTTAAGATTGTGAGGTTTATTGAAATGCAACCTCACAGCTATGTTGAAAAAGCCGATTGCTCGGCTTAGTCCAAATTATTTAGCCTGCTCCAAATTATTTTATTCTGTGCGGAGTTTTGTGCTGTTGTGAACGCCGAGGGTGACGTTCATCATCCACTCCCACTCTCCGAGGTGAAACTTTGCGGAATACTCATAATCCGTTTCCATATCATAGAGCATGGCATTATCACGATTCCACTTCACTTTTCCTTTCATGGTTCCGGAGAGGTTAACTCCTACCCGATCTTGCTGTTTGTCGTTAATTTGAACAAGCCCTTTGAGTTGTAGGGACTGTTTTTCAATTTCCCCCTTTATGGTGGCATATATATCATAGTCATCGATGTCGGTGACGGTATATTCTATCTGATTCGGAAAGGAGGGAATGGAAAGCTCGGAGAAATCACGTTGGAACGTTTTTCCCACGGTGAGCTCCTGTCCACCCAGAGCAAAAAGATGGGAAAACAATTCGATTAAAAGACTTTCCGGATTGATTTCTTGAAGGAGGGGGAGTTCTTTGACCATCTGCTGTAGTTCTTCGCTATGGCTTTCCAGTTTAAATTCATCGCCGAAATGAAGTTGGATTGGGCGATCGACCATTTTGGATACCTGACTGAGATAGATAGAGGAATCGGTCTGATTGGAGTCAAAAGAGATATCTTCATCATTGGCGCGGAGGTTTATTTGCAGAGACTTAAGGACAAAAGAGAGATGGAAAGGAGGTTGGAAGATGGGTAGGTCAGAATGTTCCGCAGAAGCGGTCAACATCGCTTCCAAGCGCTGGTTGCCTCTAGTAGCCAGACTCAACCCTGGAAGGGATTGGTTAATATCAAGAGTGACTTCGCTGGTAAGATGTACGGGAAGGTCTGGAAGATATTGAAGTCGCGCTGTTTTCTCGGCAGAGGTCAAGGGGCAGGAAAGGGAGAGTAAGAAAAAGGCAAAAAGAATTTTTCGCATTCGTTCACCTATAGATTATGGGATTCAATTTATCTGAAAGGCGATCACCAATATTATAGCCTAGTTTCTTCCAAGCCCGCGGATGGGTATCCCCTTCGTTTGCAATATATACACCTTTTGCGGAAGTGTAAACAATCATGTAGTAGGAGAGTTCCGAATTTAAAAGGGCCTTAGGAAAATCGATTTTCGCTTTGGGACTGAGGAAAACAGCATTTCCTGGGACGATGGGGAAGTCAAACTTTTCATCTGAGGAAAATGACAGGGGTTCTGCCCCTGCAGACAAGCAAAGCAACCATCCACAGGCTAGACCTCGTAGAGAGCTAATCTCTTCTAGACTCGCTGGAGTTTGCAAAAAATCTGCATAGGTACTCTGAATTTGGGATGCACTCTTCGAAATAGGTGGAAGGTATTGGTCATATCCCAAGCGAAGTGGTTTTTTATCAATCAACTGATAGGCGATCTCCCCAAAACGTCGTTGGCAAGTGATCTTCTTCACGTCGGAGCTATCCCTCCAGAGGTCCCTTCCAAACTCAAAAAATTTTGTCGCAGGTTGTTTTAATCCAACATCATACGAAATCCCCAGGCGTTCAGCCAGAACACCTCCAACAGCAGCCTTGAAATGGGTGAGCTCCTCTTCAGAAAGGAGCCCTTCAAATTCAATTCTCTCATTTTCTCGAAAGTATTGCCGATGATTCCCAGTGATGGTAAATTTCATGGTTTTTTTCTGTCATTTTTTCATGTTTAAAGATATAATATTATCCCATACTGCAACGTTAAAATTCAATCAGGATTCTTAAGAGAGATGACAAGCAGCCAGTTCCTTAGTTAAACGCGAAGATCGCAGTTATTAAGCAAGGGCCTGAACGCTTAGGAGGATAGTATTGTTATGAGCAATTTAGAAAGCATAATCCAAAACGCGCAAGAAATTGAATCGAAAATTGGATACTCATTCAAAAATCGATCTCATCTTGCACTAGCTTTTGTACATCGTTCCTATGTCAACGAAAACCGCGAAGTAAATCAACACAATGAACGACTTGAATTTCTAGGCGATTCTGTTTTGGGATTATTAATTGCTGAATATCTCTACCGCCATCTTCCAACGACACCGGAAGGAGATCTTTCCTACCTTCGGTCTCGCCTTGTAGAAGCAAGCTCCTGCGTTAAGTACGTAGAGAAGTTAGCTGTCGATCAATACATGTTGCTTGGCAAAGGAGAACAAATGAATGACGGCCGCGGTCGCAATTCGATCTGCGCCGACCTCTTTGAAGCGATCATTGGCGCCATTTATATGGATGGCGGCACTGAAGCTGCCAGGAGTTTCATCTTCGATAATTTCAAACAAGAGATTGAAGCCATTCTCGAAACTCCTGTACGAAACTGGAAAGCGGCTCTACAAGATTATTGCCAGAAAAAGTACCATCAAACTCCCATCTACAAAGTTATCAGTGAGAGCGGCCCAGACCACAGCAAGACGTTCCACATCTCGGTCATCATTAACAAAGAAGAGGTCGGGTTCGGTGATGGTCCTTCCAAAAAAGAAGCGCAACAGGCAGCCGCTCAGGATGCGATGTCTAAAGTAGAACTTGAAGAAATATGAAAACGAAAAGTGCGTGGTACTGCTCTGAGTGTGGCCACAAGCAGTTTAAGTGGTCAGGACAGTGCCCACAATGCTCCCAATGGAACAGTCTACAAGAAGAAGTTGAAATTGTCGAAAAACCTCGCTTTGCCGCGCAACCCACAGAAAACACCCGCCCTGTTCGCCTTAAAGAAATCTCTCTCGAAGCTACCCCCAGAATCTGCACCCATGTCAAAGAATTTGATCGGCTTATTGGTGGCGGCATAGTTCCCGGATCCCTAACACTCATAGGCGGAGATCCTGGAATTGGTAAATCCACTATGATGCTGCAGATTTCGAACGCTCTCGCCAAACAGGGGTTGTTGGTGCTCTATGTTTGTGGAGAGGAGTCTGTAGAACAGACGTCCATGCGTGCGCAGCGCCTTCAGATCGATACGGACAACTTGCTTCTGTTGAGTGAAACGAATTTCAATCGGATCAAAGCACATATCGATCAAATTAAACCGGATATATTAGTCGTCGATTCCATACAAATCATCTACAAGAGTGAAATCTCTTCCGCTCCAGGTTCGGTGTCACAAGTTCGAGAGAATGCAAGTGAATTCATGCATATCGCTAAAGGGCATGGCATTGCCACTTTTCTGATTGGACATGTTACCAAGTCTGGAGAAATTGCTGGCCCTCGCGTTCTTGAACATATTGTCGACAGCGTTCTCTATTTCGAAGGGGACAAGCAGCACAACTATCGGATGATTCGCGTTGTCAAAAACCGCTTTGGCCCTACTGACGAAATTGCTGTCTTTCAAATGCAATCTCGCGGGCTCGCAGAAGTGCCTAACCCCTCCCAAATTTTTCTTGAAGAGCGCGCCAAGGAGGTGGTCGGTTCGTTGATTGTTCCCACCATTGAAGGATCTCGCCCCATCCTCGTCGAAGTGCAAGCTTTGGTGACTGATACCGTATTTACGACTCCTTCACGTCGTTGTGCAGGTATCGACCATAACCGTCTCGCACTTCTTTTGGCGGTATTGGAAAAGCGAATGGGATATCAACTCCATCGGTGTGATGTGTTCGTCTCTATCGCCGGAGGCATGCGCATCACCGAACCAGGCATCGATCTCGGAGTCCTTCTGGCAGTAGCATCCTCGCTACGGAATCGAAGGATAGACCCCGAAACCCTCGTTGTTGGAGAAGTGGGATTGGGCGGAGAGGTTCGATCCATCCCTCGCGTAGAAAGCCGCATCAAAGAAGCCGTCCATATGGGATTTCGCCACTGCCTCATCCCCCGTAGAAACCTGAAAGGGATCCCTGAAGAAATCCGTAACAAAATCAAAATCACAGGAGTTGACGTTGTCGAACAAGCTGTCGATGCCATCCTTGACTAAAACACTTACCCTTTTGGTAGGTGCAAGAAATTCACCTCTATCCCAAGCACAATACAAAGAGGCTCTTGATGATATTAGAGCTTATCATCCGCATATCAAATTTCAACCGACGTGGCTATCCACAACCGGAGATCAGGACCTCAAAACCTCTCTATGCACTTTGGATAAGACCGATTTTTTTACGAAAGAGATCGACGAACTTCTCCTTACAGGAAAATGCCGCATAGGGATTCATTCCGCCAAAGACCTACCAAATCCACTTCCTGAAGGGCTGCGCATCGTCGCGATCACTAGAGGTGTGGATCCTTCAGACGCTCTCGTACTGCGACCGGGAGAAACTTTGGAATCGCTGCCATCAGGAGCAAAGATTGCCACCTCATCGGAACGTCGAGAGGAGGCCGTAAAAAAGCTGAGACACGATTTTTATTTCGTAGACATCCGCGGAAACATCGGCCAGAGGCTGGAAAAACTGGAAAATGGAGAGGTGGATGGCATCGTCATCGCCGAAGCAGCATTGATCAGACTTAACCTTGAACATATCAATCGTATTTCTCTCCCTGGAGAAACGGTCCCATACCAAGGGCAGCTGGCTGTTCTCGCTCAAGAAAATGACGCAGAAATGCAAGAGATTTTTTCCTGCCTCGACACACGAAAGACACTGCTCCACCTCGGCCTTGAACCACCAAAAGATGATGCCACCAAAAAGATTCTCCATTATCCCGTCATAAGAATTGTACCGCGCGATCCACAACTTCCCGAAACCTGTGCAGCCTTTCGCAATCTTCCCAACTGCACACACATCATCTTCACAAGTAAAAGCGCGGTGGATATTTTCTTCGAATGGCTCCCTCACCATGGTTTAGACCCATCTCTTCTAGAAAATAAATCGATCGTTGTCGTAGGGAAAAAAACCTCTCAAAGAATTCAAGAAAAGGGAGCAACCGT
>JAAKFP010000072.1 GCA_011065005.1 Chlamydiota bacterium
TTACAACTTCCGGCGCTACCGCGCCTAATAATTCATCCCTCTTTATATTCTCAAAGTTTAGAAAAGGAAGAGGATATCAATATTAATTTTTGTCGAGAAAAACTTATGTAGAACTGCAAGGACTTGTCACCGTTTTGGTATCCATCGACTTGTCGATGACATATTATTTAAGCTTTGTACACTAGAACGTTTTGATATAGTTCACGACATCCTGAACTTTCTTCTTGGATAGGGATTTGCTATATCCAGGCATGCTGCCTTTTCCATTCTGAATGACTGCAATCATCTCCTTTTCATCCATAGAAGGGGAAAGACGTCCAATATTCATGGAACGTCCTACTTTTGTTTTACCATTCCCTTTTGATCCGTGGCAATTTTGGCATTTTGACACATAGATCTTTTTACCTTTACTAATAGAGGTCTTATCAGCACCTTCGGCTGATAAGGTGCCGGACAGCAGGAGAACTACCACCATGCTGCAGGCGAATCCAAATTTATTCATTTATTTCCTCCCTTAAAATGCATGTTCCCATGTGATTCTTCCGCAATGTGCTTCGTAATCATCATGTTCTTTTCGTTGATCGTTAAAATGTTTGAAACAATACGACAAACCGATCTCGCCAAAACATGAGATTATGCGGTTTAACCCGAGATGTATCTCATCATAGGAATAGTTTCCAGAAAAATCGACACCGCCCCATGCTTCTGTATGGCGGTAGCCAAAGAAGGTAGAGGTATTAGGGTTAAAGGCATAGATTCCGTCCAATGTGCCAGTGAAATTATTCCCTTTGAAGTCGAAGTTTTGCTTGCCCTGTTCCCAGGCACCGCAATTTTCAGGATTGGTAGGGGTGTCAAATCGATAATCTTCATAGATCCCTGTCGTTGTGAGGTGGAAGTGTTTAGTCGCTTCCCAGGAACAAGTTGCAGCGACATGGTGGTGTGTTCTCCTGTTGACCTTGCCCCCTAAATCTGTTTTTAACGTCTCTTCACGCCACTTGTAATAGAGTGTATAGAATAAACACGGAGTGATGCGTAGGTCTGTTTTTGCGGTGAATTCACCTTCATTCCATAGAAAATCTCCAAGATATCCGGGGTAGTCATCTTCTGTAGTATCTACACGCTCATCGTAATCTCGAACCTTACGGTTATATCTTGCTCTGAGAGTTGCTTTTAGACACCTGTTAAATCTATGTACAGCTGTAAGAGTATACCTTTGCTTATGAACATCGATATCCGTTTTGCGGTCGATAGCATCTTCGAGTTCGCCTTGGTCAAAATGATCGTTAAACCATTTTCGATCTTCGTACCGTTGTTCCCACAAAGCTTCAGCAGTAAGGGTCGTGCGACAGAATCCTTTATATGTCAGCTGTGCACTTTCCATAAATCGCCACTGGTCGAAAGATCCCTTTGTTTTCCATGTTCCTCTGTGACGGCTACCTTCATTTTCCTCGGTGCTTCTCAGCGAAATGTCCGAGTATTCTCCTCGGACTCTAGCATCAAGGGTTAAGTCACACAATCCAAGGAAGCGCTTTCTGTTGATGCGACCAAGACCTATATGTGAACATTTTGTGTTGTCAACGTCTCTTTCTTTATAAGTTACAGCTCCAGAGCTGTTGAAAACGTCCCTCTTGCTTGTGTTTTTAACATCGTGAAATAGATAATTTAGAGAAACGTAAGTACAAGGATTTAAAAAGGAGTCGAAGAGAACATATTGCCGCCAAAGTCTAAAGTATGGATCTTCGTCAAAACGGCTTTTGGTGGAAAATAAGCCTTTTCTGTCGTCGTCATAATTTTCAAATTCAGTTCTCAGTCTGAAGTTGTATTTGCAGCAGAAGGTCTTCCCTATTTCCCCATAAAAAGTATCTGTTGTGCCATTTTCATGGATAGGAGCAAGAATGTCGTAGGGCCCTGAACCAAAGCTGTTTGAAGCCCCATAAAAAGGAGTTTGCTTGCCATGATTTTCAAGCCGGTGCCAGCCAAAGATAACTTCCGGACAACATTCTTGAGTATATCCCAATTCAACAAGGTAGGTTCGACGGTCAAGGTAGAGGTCACTATCGTGCTCTTCTTCGCTATCAGCAAACTTGGTGCTTCCGTCGTAGTAGTGGCGCCACCATGTGAATGCGGATTTAAGGTAGTGATGACCATCGGCTCTTCGTGCATGAAAATAGGCATCATACCAGTCATCAACAATCGCCCTTCCCTCTAAAAGCATTTCGTATCCTTTTTCCTCTTCGGGGAAGAACTCTACATGCATCCAATCAATCCCACCTCGGCTGTTGTCATTTATCCATTGATCTTCCCTAAAACGGCCGCGATCTCCTGAGACGCCGCAATAGCCATAGAGCAACCTCAGGTATCCATTACATGTGTAGGGGGCATCCGCATCACACTCGCACTCCTCTTCCTCATCGGCGAGAACATCTTCTTCGACCTGTTCTTCAGATCCTTCAGTTGGGTTTTCCTCTGCTGAGGGATCAAGTTCACCATCTACCGATTCATCGATTGCTCCTGCCGGATCTTCTTCAGGGGGATAGGGTTCCGTGGCTTCTGTGTAGCCATCGACTTGTTCTCCCATCTCAGAGGCTTGGGAGATGTCTTTCGTATCGTCATAAGAAGTATCGGTCGGATACGTTATGTTTTCAGAGCCAATGCATTGGGCGGCACCCACTAAAAAGAAGAGGATGGTCCCTATAATAGCAATGGTCTTAATTTGAGGTATTCTAACTGGGTTTTTCATGGGCTTTCTCCATAAATAAATAGCCTTTTTTCTCATCTATTCTCTTAGGGATGTGCTTGTACTATTCGATCCGTGCACACGTGTATGGCAGTCTAAGCAGCTTGCGCCTATGCCTACAGCTCGGCCACTATGGTTGCTTCCACCAAGTCTGCAGTCATTGTTGAGGTCTGACTCAAAGTGGCAGCCTAGGCAAAGTGTTGAGGGTCCTGCAACAAGCAGGCGGTCGACGATGGAACCATGCGGGTTGTGGCAGACGGTGCATCCCTCTCGAAGGGCTTCATGTTCAAAGGCGAATGGGCCTCTTTGTGCTTTGTGGCAGTTAAAGCAAATTTCATCCTTATCTTCTAGTGCAACTTGTTTTGCTGATTGGAGATTGGAATGTAGGTCGTTGCCGTGAAGGTTATGGCAATCGGAACAGGTCATTCGCCCTTCTGGGACAGGATGGTGGTATTGCAAGTAGAACTTACCTTTAATGTCCAAGTGGCAGGCAAAGCAGGTCTCGGGGTCAGCTCTAATGATTTTTGTTGTATCGCCACCTCCTTCTACGTGGAGGCTGCCAGGACCGTGGCAAGTTTCGCATGCTTCGGCATGGATTTTCTTTCCACATTCATCTTGGTAAATGAGGGAAACAGATGCATGTTCACTTAAGTTAAAATATTGATGTTGCTCGCAATGACACTCTTTGCATTTTTCATTTCCAACATATTCTGCACCCGGAATGAGGGGGGGGGTGATGACAACGTCGCAGCATTTAAACATACCACAACATGCTACTGTCAGTAGGCCAGTGACCATGCATAGGGCTATGAGGCCTTTTTTCTTTCCTAATGTCTGCTTTATTCCCATTACGTTTCTCCAATAAGTCTCGTGAATTTCCTTGAAATATTGTGTATATACGAATAAAACTTTTAGTGGAAGACATTAACGTGAAAGATTTTCAGCTTGGAGTGAATTTCCTTTTCAGAAATTCATTTTTGGAAGATAAGTTACTCTCTACCAACAAAAAAACCAACATTTAGGGGGTTCGTTCATGCAAAAGATAGGGATCACTGGAGTTCATAGCGCGGGAAAAACCTCTTTAGCGTACATACTTTCTGCGTATTTCAAAATGAAAGGGTGCAATGTTAAACTTTTGCATGAGAGCGTTCGAGAGAATTGCCCTTTTCCGATCAATTCCGAGGCAAACCAGGGGACTTGCCTTTGGAACTTTCATACCCAATTTCTTAATGAACTTGATGCTGAGGCTCAGGGGTATCAACTTGCCATATGCGATCGAAGTGTTTTAGATACGTTTGTCTATTTTCACGCTGTAAATCCCGAAAATCCCATAACGCGTGCTGCTGTTCAGCAGGCTTCTGAGTGGTTAACGACTTATGATGTACTCATTTGTCTAGAACCTGTCGATCATGTGGGTTTACATGATGATGGAATTCGGTCTACAGACCGTGACTACCAGAGGCTCATCACTGAAGGGTTTGATAAAGCGTTAGCGCTTTATGGGAAAGAGGTTGCGGATAGAACCATTAAAGCCAGTTCAGAAGACGTTTTTGATGCAAATCGCAGAAGCAAATTGATCGCACAGGTTGAATCCAAAATGGAAACAGCGGTTTTGTAACCGTTAACCTCTATCTGTTAACCGCGAAGATCGCGAAGAAAGCGAAGGACACGCGAAGGTTTTAAAAAAATCTTCGCGTGTCCTTCACTTTCTTCGCGATCTTCGCGGTTAATAAGCAGGGGGCTGAATATTATGTGTCAATCGCGTCAAGAAAAGAGGTAAAGTAATTATCTACCCATTGATGGACGTCATGTGTTTTTACTTGTTCCCTGAGGCTGCGCATTCTGGAGGTTTTTTCTTCTAGATGCATGTCTAGAGCCTTTTTTATTGCTTTTGCCACAAGATCTTTTTGGTAGGGGTTCACAAGGAGAGCATTGGTGAGTTCTTCTGCAGCGCCGGCAAACTCACTGAGAATAAGCACACCATTATTGTGGATTCGTGAGGCGATATATTCTTTTGCTACTAGATTCATTCCATCACGCAGTGGCACAACAAGGGCGATGTCACTTAGAAGGTAATAGGCAACCAATTCCTCAAAAGGGAGTGTTCTATAGATATAGTGAACAGGCGACCAGCCATTACTAGAAAACTTGCCCTCTATTCTCCCTGTTGTTTCATCCAGCTCTTTTTTCAATTCTTGATAGGTTTTGATGTTTGTACGAGTGGGTACGGAGATCTGAATGAATGTGATCTTTTTTATGTATTCGGGGTATGTATCGAAAAATTGTTCAATAGCTAAAAGTCTTTCCACATGCCCTTTTGAGTAATCTACCCTGTCAACGCTTAATCCTATGAGTTCGGAACCATAAGCAATACGTAATTCGTTACACTTTTTTTGCACTTTTTCTGTGGCGGCAGTTTGATTGAATTGCTCGAAATCGACACTAATCGGAAATTCTTTGATATGAGCCTTTCTTCCATGAAAAGTAAGTGTATTGCTGTCAGGGTTCTGCTGAATTTTTGGAAAAAGTTTTCGAATGCAATCCTTGAAGTGATTGGCATAAGAGGTGGTATGAAATCCGATCAGATCAGCCCCTAAAAGTCCTAGAAGGAGTTCTTCTCGGTTTGCTAGTAATCGAAAAAGCTCTTGATTGGGGAAGGGAATGTGTAGGAAGAAGCCTATTTTTAAATTTGGATTTTTTTTTCGAAGTATGCAGGGCAAAAGAAGGAAATGGTAGTCATGTACCCAAATGAAGTCCCCGTCTTTCACGTTTTGGAGAATTAAATCGGCCATTTTTTCATTTACTGAACGATACACTGCCCAGTCCTGTTCATCAAAAACACACATCGAGGGAAAATAGTGAAATAGGGGCCAAAGCTGTTTGTTGGAATATCCTTCGTAGTAACAGCTGATTTCGCTAGCAAGAAGTTCTAAGCGAAAAACTTTGTAGGGCAGATCATCGAGTAGGGAATTTTCTTCTCGTTTGGATTGGGGCGTGGTACAAAACCATTTGCCATCAAGTTCACGTATTAATGGCTCTAGAGCTGCTGTGAGGCCGCCTACACTTCTCTCTAATACGCTCAAGTCATCCCGTTTGACAGGTGTCATCGGGGGTTTGTTGGCAATGATCGCTATGCTTCTTCCGCGAAATTGATCAGCTATTTTGCCCATTAATTATTCCTAAGAGAACTGCTGTTCTTCTGTTGAGCCGGTTAGAGCTGTTGTAGAGGTTTGCCCTTGGTTAAGAGTTGTCGTGATTTTGTCGAAGTATTCCGTTCCCACGAATTGCTGGTGTTTGATGGCACTGAAGCCATATTCTTCTTGGAGGGCAAACTCGTGCTCTTGAAAGCGAGAGTAGGCAGTCATACCTTCCTCTTTGTAATGCACGGCAAGGTCGAAGATGCTGGCGTTGAGAGTATGAAAGCCTGCTAGGGTCACGAATTGGAACTTATACCCCATTTCTGCGAGTTTATCCTGGAAATGTCTTATGCTTTTCTCGTCGAGGTTAGCTTTCCAGTTAAAAGAGGGGGAGCAGTTATAAGCCAGCCATTTTCCGGGGAATTTTTCATGAACCCCTTCAGCAAACTCGCGGGCTTCACCCAAGTCGGGTGTGGAGGTTTCACACCAGATCAGATCGGAATAAGGAGCAAAGTCTAGGGCTCTTGCAATTGCATAGGGGACACCACCTTTTAGGAAGTAATACCCATCAGGGGAGCGTTCTCCTGTAAGGAAAGGTTGGTCGATGTGATCGAAATCGGAGCGAATCATTTTTGCCGAATAGGCATCTGTTCTGGCAATGATAATGAGGGGGATTCCCATTACGTCAGCAGCTAACCTTGCTGCCATCAGCTTGGAGATAAAAATGTTTCCGGGTACAAGAACTTTTCCGCCCATATGGCCACATTTTTTTAGTGAGGAAAGTTGATCTTCAAGATGAACAGCAGCAGCCCCAGCTTCGATCATCGCCTTAATCAGCTCGAAAGCGTTCAAAGGGCCGCCAAAGCCAGCTTCAGCGTCAGCGACGATGGGAACAAACCAATCGATTTGTTTTTCGTTATGCATATGTTGGATCTGGTCTGCGCGGGAGAGAGCGTTGTTTAAACGGTTGATGAGGTGAGGCATGCTTAGATAGGGGTAGAGGCTTTGATCGGGATAGGTTTGCGCTCCGTCGTTTGCATCTGCAGCAACTTGCCATCCACTGGCATAAATGGCTTTTAATCCAGCTTGCACCATTTGTACGGCTTGGTTTCCTGACAAGGCTCCCAATGCACGCACAGAAGGTTCAGTTTGAAACATTTGCCAGAGCTTTTCGGAACCTATCCTCGCTAAAGGATAATCGATTTGAAGGGAGCCTTGCAACTTAATCACATCTTCAGCGGAATAAAGCCTTTCTATTCCTTTCCATCGTGGATTGGTCTCCCATTCCTTTTTGAGATTTTCGATATCTTCTTGCGTGTACATTTCTCCTCCTTACAGTTCTTTATAGGCTGGCAATGTGAGGAATTCTATAAAGTGTTCGGCGAATACCAGCGTCTCAAACAGTGTGCGGGCCTTTGCAAAAACAGCTCCATCAAATTGTTTCCCATACATTTCAGCAATTTTGTCTTCCTCTTCTTGAATCAACCTTTCCAATAGCTCTTGATCAATTTCTGTTCCATCTTCAAGGTGAGCCTTGCTGTGTAGCCATTGCCATACCTGAGCCCGGGAGATCTCCGCCGTGGCGGTATCCTCCATTAAGTTATATATTGCCGCAGCTCCCCGTCCGCACAACCAAGAACTGAGATATTGCAAGGCGACGTTGATGTTGTGTCTAAGCCCTTCCTCGGTGATGGTTCCACCGGGAATGGTGAAATTGAGGAGATCTTCGGCGGTAGCATCTACATCTTCACGCATGCGCTCTCTTTGGTTTAGGCGATCTCCTAAGGCGGTAGCAAAGACCTCACGGGCGACAGGAACAAGATCGGGATGGGCAACCCATGTGCCATCAAATCCGTCACCTACTTCTCTCAATTTGTCTTCACGCACTTTGCGTAAAGCGTGTTCTGTAACTTCAGGATCTCTTTTATTCGGAATAAATGCTGCCATTCCTCCAATAGCGTGGGCACCCCTTTGGTGGCACGTCTTCACGAGCAACTCGGTATAAGCACGCATAAAGGGCACTTCCATCGTAACCTGGCCTCGGTTGGGAAGTTTTAGATTTTGATCTCGGCGGAACGTTTTGATAATGCTGAAAAGGTAGTCCCAGCGACCGGCATTAAGCCCTGCGGAGTGCTCTTTTAACTCATAGAGGATCTCTTCCATTTCAAAAACGGCAAGAATCGTTTCAATCAAAACAGTCGCGCGAATGGTGCCCTGTGGAATTCCCAGTTCCTTTTGGGTGAAGACAAACACATCATTCCATAGTCTGGCCTCCAAATGACTTTGTAGCTTGGCAAGGTAGAAGTAGGGACCCACCCCATTCTCAATAAAATGTTTCGCATTGTGAAACATGTATAGGCCGAAATCAAAGAGACTTCCCGAAATTTCCTCTCCCTTAACAACAAAGTGTTTTTCATTGAGGTGCCATCCACGAGGGCGTACGAATAATACAGCGTTTTCCTCTTGCAAAGAGTATCGCTTGCCTTCTGGACTTTCAAAAGTTATTGTTCCATCTAGCGTATCCTTGAGGTTGATGTGCCCTTGAACCATGTTGTCCCAAGTGGGCGCATTCGCATCCTCGAAATCTGCCATGAAAACATCAGCGCCAGAATTCATCGCATTGATCATCATCTTACGGTCTGTTGGTCCTGTGATTTCCACCCAGCGCTGTTGTAAATCGTCAGGCGTGGCAGCTACATTCCAAGAAGAATCTTTCCGAACAGTTTCCGTGTCGGGTAAGAAATCAGGATATTCCCCGGCATTGATACGCTGCTGTCGTTCATCACGCTTGCGAAGTAGTTCTAACCTTCTCGCATCAAAGGTGTTGTGTAATTTTGCAAGAAAGGCGATTGCATCGGGAGTGAGTATCTGTTGATATTTTTCGCCTTTAATCTCAACCTTCTGAACCTCTGAATGTTGCATGAATATGCCCTCTTTTGGTCTCTATATATATCCCATATCTAACATATCACGGATTTTCACGTTAAAAATTGGACCCTAATTCACCAAGTCCACAAGCCAATCAGCTGTTGCTAGCGATTTCTATTTGCAAGGAACGATCATGAATCCACGGTACCGTTGCGTTTCCT
>JAAKFP010000073.1 GCA_011065005.1 Chlamydiota bacterium
ACCGCGGCTTTGACTCGCCGCCATTCCGGATATCGAGGATACATCGCCCGAAATGTTTCTGGTTTCATCCGCGCATCTTTTGCTAGATAGACGCGTCCTCCATATTTTAGAACGAGTTCATCGATTTCATCGAGGAGGGGAAATAATCCATCAGACACAGGAAGATCCAATGCCAAGGTATACCCTTCTCTAGGAAAAGAGAGCATCCCTTTTCCTTCTTGTCCAAACCGCTTTAAAACGGCAAGAAACGACGCGCGCTTGCTCTGTACAAATTTACCCAAAATCACTTTCAATGCTTCGCGGGAATTTTCTCCGGGAACAACAAACTGATACTGAACAAATCCTCGTTTTCCATACAGACGATTCCAATGGGAAATCGAATCTAGAGGGTAAAAATAGTGATCATAATCGACGATGAAGGGATAGTTCTTTCTGCTCTGCCATTTGTAATAGAAGGCGTTAAAAGCTTTAACGGTCAGAGAATTCAAAACCCAAGAAGGCAGATCAAAAGGTATGGAACGTCCTCCTTTCTTGGAGATATGAGATAGATCCTTACTTTTCGAGGAGATCTCTCCAGGTTGCGCGTGATGACCATTCATCACGATACTACGCCCCATGCGGCCTCCCGATGTTAAGCAGTCGATCCATGCTACGGAATATTTGTCATCTTTTTCAGAATTTCCAAGTGTGTCGAGGGTAGTATCTAGGTCGTTGGTGGAATGGTGCTGCACAATCATATAAGCGGTCTCAATAGGGATAAGCTGTACCGTCACTTCGGAGATGATTCCCGTCAGTCCCATGCCGCCAATAGTGGCCCAAAAAAGGTTTTCATCGGTTTTTGGAGTGCAACGTCTGCGAGACCCATCAGCCAGAACAACTTCCAGCTCTTTGATATGGGCACCTAATGTCCCACTCCAATGGTGGTTTTTCCCATGAACATCACAAGCGACACACCCCCCAAGTGTAACATATTTTGTTCCGGGTGTGACGGGAAAGAACCATCCTCTAGGGACAAAAACATCCAAGATTTCTTCAAACGTAACACCTGCATCGGCACGCAAAATGCCCGTTTTCTCATCAAAATCGAGCATACAGCGAAGACGTTCCATCAGGAGAACCTGATGGTCTGCGTTGAGTGCAGCATCTCCATAGCTTCTTCCCAAGCCACGTGGTATTATGCACCCTTGAGTCTGGCTCAACTGATGGGAACGTTCGGGACGAAAGAGATCTGCAGAGCTGATAGGATAATTTCCCCACCCAGCCAGTGGTGATTTTGGTTTAATATTTAGGACCATTCTTCCCCATAAAATACTCTGCTTTTGACGATACTCCGTCCCCACCTCACTTGTCAACTTGTTCACAAGGCGACTGTTTTTTTGCCATAAAAACGGAAAGTACTGATAATATAAAGAAGAACCAACAGGATACAAAAAAATGAAAAAAAGAATACTTGTTACCGGCGCAGCAGGATTTATTGGGTGCCACTTGGCACGATTTCTCCATAAACGGGGGGATTACGTTGTGGGATACGACAATTTTAATGACTACTATTCCCCGCAGCTCAAAGAAAGCCGTGCCAAGCAACTCCAAGACCTAGGCATCGAAGTTCATTTAGGAGATATCTGCAACGAAAAACTTCTCAACGATGTCGTTGAAAAGCATGAGATCACCCATATCGCCCACCTCGCTGCTCAGCCAGGAGTGCGCTATTCACTCATCAATCCTCAGGCCTATGTTAAATCCAATATCGAAGGATTTTTAAACATTCTTGAACTCTGCCGCAATCGACCAACAATCAAACTGACCTATGCTTCCTCTTCATCGGTCTATGGCCTGAACGATAAAACTCCTTTTTCAGAATCTGACCGCACGGACAACCAAGCTAGCCTGTATGGAGCGACTAAAAAATCGAATGAACAATTTGCTTCAACCTATCACCACCTATTTGGCATTTCTGTGACTGGATTGCGCTATTTCACAGTCTATGGCCCTTGGGGAAGACCCGACATGGCCTACTATTCCTTTGTCGAAGCGATTCTCGAAGGCAGACCCATCGAAGTTTATAATCATGGCAAGTTGAAACGTGATTTCACATATATCGACGACATCATCGATGGCACAGTAGCAGCTATTGACTTAGAAGCGGATTGCGAGGTTTTTAACTTGGGAAATCATCGCCCTGTCAAGCTAATGGATTTTCTCCGCATCGTGGAGGATTCTGTCGGCAAAAAAGCAAAGATGGAGTTCCTTCCTATGCAGCCGGGTGATGTGTTCGAAACGTATGCAGACATTGCTCACAGCCAGGAAAAATTAGGTTTCTTCCCGAAAACTACCCTAGAGGAAGGAATCCCCAAGTTTGTTGAATGGTATAAGCAATATCTATAAGCGTTAAAATTTTTCTTTGCGTCTTGGCGCCTTTGCGTTTAGTATACACATCGTAGATGAAGAGTTGGCATCGTGCCCGTGTGCGCATCCTTTTACCCATAAACACTGCTTTTCCTATTGAGAAGTAGATCTCAGCATTGTTTTAATAGCCT
This sequence comes from Chlamydiota bacterium, assembly GCA_011065005.1. Lineage (GTDB taxonomy): Bacteria > Chlamydiota > Chlamydiia > Chlamydiales > Waddliaceae > JAAKFP01. Next base: position 2,538 of record JAAKFP010000073.1, read on the forward strand.
GAAAGGCTAAAAGTGCAACAGCCCAGTGGCAACGCCCTGGGTGTGAATCATCAAAATATCGCAGTCTGAAGGACTGCAAGGTGCTACGCAGGATCCGGCAGTCCTTCAGACTGCGGTGTTATCCTTACTTTTACCCAGGGCTCTGCCGCTGGGCTGTTGCAATTCCAGCCCTTCAGGCTGATAAAAGATCGCTGAGAGCATTGTTTCAAGACGAAAAATAGACTTATGGGCAAAAGAATGTGCACACGGGCATGGACACGAATATAGCTCTTTTAACTAGGTGTCGAATGGTTTTTTTGCAAATTCTTGAAATTTATTGGGTATAGAATGAGTTCTCATCTGTGTCTATCTGTGGTTACTTATTTCCCGGAGTTGCGCGAAAGCTTAACAACAGTCTCCACGTGGGCAGTCTGTGGGAACATGTCTACAGGATGGACAACATCTAGCCCATACTCATATTCCCTTAGGAGCGCAAGATCTCTTGCCAAAGTCGCCGGATCACACGAGACATAAATGATGCGCTTCGGAAGGAGGCGACCGACCTCTTTTAGGAGGGAAGGCTCGCACCCTTTCCTCGGAGGGTTAAGGATGATAACGTCGCTCTCTTCAGCATTTTTTATCCAAGATTCCGCATCGTCACAAATAAAGGTAACATTCGAAACCTCATTGAGCCGCGCATTTACGTTCGCATCCTCGATAGCTTGGGAGACACATTCGATGCCAACCACCTGCTTTGCATGTTGAGATAACAGAAGAGTCAAAACACCCACCCCACAATATGCATCGACAACTTTTTCCTCTCCCGTAAGTTCAGCAAACTCGATCACTTTTGCATAGAGACGCTCGGCTTGTGCGGGATTCACTTGAAAAAAAGATGGTGCAGAAACAGTGAACGTCATTCCTAAGATCTTTTCCTCGATATGATCCACTCCTTCCAGGAGATGGAATTTTTCTCCCAAAACGACATTATGAGGGATCGTATTGATGTTTTGGATTACCCCTTTGACCTCTGGACACCGTTTCATAAGATCTTGTGCTATGACCTTAAACTTCTCAGACTCGCTACTATGAGTGACAAAAATGACCAGCACTTGGCTTGTGTTCACCGCCGTTTTGATAATCACAAATCGTAAGTCGCCTTCCCTCGCATTCCAGTCATAAGCGGAAACGTCTGACTTTTTAACGATCAAACTAAGATCTTTGTATACTTTTTCTCCAAGATCGCAATGGATGGTACATCTTTCAACCTCCACAAGATCATTTGAGTTGCGAGCAAAGAATCCCAAACGTATCCCTTCAGGACCTGGTCGAACAGGAACCTGGATTTTGTTACGATAGCTGTAAGCTGAGGGTGAGGGCAAACATTCTTTCACCTTACAATCAACAAACTTGCCTATTCTTTCCAAAGCATCTACGACCCGTTGTCTTTTCACCTCAAGCTGAGCACCGTAATCGAGATGCATCAACTGACATCCTCCACACCGTCCAAAAAAAGGACATGGGGGTGAAACCCGTAATGTCGAAGGGCTTTCAATATTTACAAGCACTCCCCTGCCATAATTTTTTTTGCACTGAATGAGGCGTGCTTGAATGACCTCGCCAGGCAAAGCACCATCGACGAATACGGTATACCCATGCCAGTACCCAACACCTTCACCATGAACCCCTAAACGTTGGATTGTGAGGCTTATTTCCTGATTTACTCGGGGTTTGGATTTCATATTGCTATGCACATTTATGTAGAAAAACAGTCTTAAGTTTATCGCATTCAATTATTTAATGCAAAGTCAAGCTAAGCAAAGCACTGTTTCTCTTTTCAAATATCCCGTAAAAAAATAGTATCTAATCTAACATAAGTTATAGACGAGGGAAGTCAAATGCTACGATACCTACCACTGCTTCTTATAGCACTAACGTTAACAGGTTGCGTATCAAAAAAACAGGGAATGCCTCTCAACATTGAGACCAGAGAACTTTCCCACACAATCTTAACCTACAGTGAAAAGCTTAAGTATGAGAAAAATCTCCATCTTGAAGACTCCGTGATCTATTTCGATGAATCGGTCATGCGCATCCGACTTGACTATTCATCCATGGACATTGTCTACATCTGGGAAGCTCGCGAGCTACTTGTAGATCTTGTCGAAGAATTCCTAGCCCGAATTAATGACAATCCGTGGGTCTACCCACCACGAGCAGGTATTGCCTTTGGCCCCGAAAACCTAGAGGTTTACATTCGATTTAAAAGCTTCTACGACACATCTGTTGACCTGCAAACCATTGGAGTCATCTCCCTAAGAAAAGGGATTGCCCACTACATCGCTTCCGATGCTTTTGACTGCCACAACGACTGCTGGCATATCCGTTCTGAGTACTACGATCAAAGTAGAGATTTCGTCGCTTTTCGACGAGAAGGGGAAGAACTATACAAACCTGAAGGTGCAGACAAACCCTCTGCCCTCCGTGACGATCGGTTATTTTCCACCGATATCGGTCAATCGACATTAAGGTAAGAGGGAGTTGCAAAACTATGGCGCAATCGATTTTTAGGCGATTTTGCCGAGATTCGTCGTTTGACACAAATTCACATACTCTTGAGAGTAGGGTATTTGTGTCAAATGCCGAAGATCGGTGAAAGCGCCAAAAAGCGATCCGCCATAGTTTTGCAACTCCCTCGGTAAGTATACCGTGACACCATTCAATACGAGAGAAGAATGATGAGCCTTTCAGATCTCCGTGATAATTTACAAGAAATCTATTCTGCCGCACACGACCCCAGAAACATTGATCTCGTCATCGTTCCCAATCTATTTGGAACAAGAGTTTACCACACCTCTAGAGGGTGGGGCAGACTATGGAGGTGGCTTTTCAATCTGATTTCCCCCTTCGTTGGTGAAGACTTCAAATTGAAGAAACTTCGTCAAGCCATGCAAAAAACTGAACGGACATTTCAAGAGCATCTAATTCACATCCAAGACCACATCAAAACCTATCAAGGCTACTTACAGAAAAAATCGACAGATGACTCCCTTGATGAAAATGATTTTCACACATCTCGCGATGCGATTACTGAATGGAATGATGCCACTACAATATTTTTGAAAGCTCTCCAAGGTGATAAAAAGGAGAAAATCACCGAATTCTTTGATAAATACGGCACTTGGACGTTAGAAAATTGGGGACAGAACTTCGAACTACACCAACAGATGCAAAAGATCATCGATCTTGAAGGGCATCTTCACGAACCCCTCCCCCTCTCAATTATGGTGAAGTTAGCAACACTAAATGAATTAGAGAAAGAAGAGAAAAGGACATTAGACAACTGGGTATCCAAACTCAAGAAACTCGAAACAAAAATCAAAATTGGTCCCTTTCACGATGCCCTGAGAGCCATCGTTTATTCATCATCAGACAAAGAACTAGATGCTGTTAATCTAGCAAACCTTGAATTCATTCTGAGTAAAGAACTTCTCTTGTTCCAACACGAAGACCCGGAACATGTCAAATGGAGGAGCTCCCTAAAAAAAGGAGGTAGTGTTGATTGTAATGGCAACAAGATCATTTTAGGAGAACAACTCGGAAGAAAACTCAGTGGCGTGGACAACGATATCTTTTTTTCTATCCAAGACGACCCCGAAAATGTAGTCCGCATTGGAAAAAACCGCGCCATCCTCGGTCTCGAAAAAAGATTCAGTGAGTTCTACAAAAGCGGAGCTCGAAGCGCTGAATTTCTTGAAATTGACGACGAGGGACGGTGTGCGATCGTGGAAAGACTTCAAGATCCCGTAGCTCAGGACGAACCGGAAGAAATTGCACGCCCTATTGCTGGTGCGGTAAAATGGATGGTACAAGAAAATGGCACCCCACGAAACCTTTCACCAACGCAATTTATGTTTAACAAAGAAAAACAGCTCAGATCTGTGAAATTGCGTTTGTTGGGAAATTTTGATTATATAGCATTGGAAAAATTTATCTATGCTTGTGCAAAGGAAGATCGTAACATTTTCCATTATATGATGACTCAATCTGACTTATACTCTCACCACTACCGAAAGTTTTACAGAAAAATGCTCAAGAATGGTCTTAAGGGCCGCGATAAAACAGCTGATGTTGTTGCTATCTTTTTTAAAGAAATTACAGACCCAAAAATCATTGAGAGTGCACAAGCTCTATACGATGAAGCGAAAAAGCTAAAAAATTCGTGCTGTCAAAAGATTAAAAAACACTCTGATGTAAGTGATGAAACACTCCTCGCAAGCAATGTCAGAGACGCGATCGTTGAATGTTACGACAGCGCCGGAACAGGTAGTATACTCTGGCCAACAACGGAACAAGATGTTATTGCATTCGTTACCAAAACTATGAAACTCCAACCTAAAGTAAGCGTTCAGACAATGGTGTCAACTTAAGAAACAAAATTAAACGCAAAGGCGCAAAGGCGCAAAGAGGAGCCTAAACTTTGCGCCTTAGCGTCTTTGCGTTTAATTTTATCTCTTAAGTTGACGGCATTGGGTGAACGGTAACCGATTAACCTGCATGCTTGACGACGATAGTTGTATCATGTTTCTCGAGATATCCAGGCTTTATGGGCAACTTGGTCTTGGGGCGGATCACCATTTTCTGACCGGCCTGAGAGGCTTTGGTGGTTTGAACAAGCTGCTCTCCTCTTGGATCTTTTTCATTTAGGGGTTTTACAGCGGAACCAACAGTATTAATACCAATACTAGCACCCATCGTTGCTCTGATGATATCTTGAACGTTTCCTGACTCTAGGGTCATCGTCTCACGGTGATCGACAATATCCTCCATTCTTTCCTCTTCCCGATAACTCGGCATTCTATGATTCAGGAAAGCTTCCGTAAGCAGTAGTTTCAATTCGATATCAACCAAGCCGGTCCGATCTTTTCCACTACGGCAGCCAAAATGCACCCCTAGATCTTTGACTAAGGCTCCTAAAGCAATAATTCTCGTTGCCAATGCTGAACGGTTATTATCCATGTTTGTTGGGTCCTTCCACAGTCCACTTAAATACAGTTCTCTCGTATCCAAATACAAATCCCTTAGATTCTCCTTCATGTCTAAGCATGGCAACATCGCTTTCATCGCGACACTAAGAGAAGGATTCTTCCGCATCTTTGCTATTCGATTTGCCACATCATCAGCAACGGCTTGCCATTCTTCAAATTCCTGACCAGTACCCTTTAAGCTTTCCTTCCCAATCGTTTTTTCCATGATCTCTTCTCTCAATGCAATCTTGTTCTTGCATGCATAGAAAAAGCTCCTTAACCATTGTTTTTCCTCAGAAGTGATTTGCTCTTCAGAACTTATTCCAGTTTTTCGAATTCCCCCAATCAACTCATCCAGCTCCTTGAACTGCGACCAAACGTCCTCTTCTAGTTTACTCCAACTTTCTGCATTGGCCTCCTCTAACTCCGGACAGGAGGTTAAAAGTTCAGGCATCTTTTCTTGCAAAATATTGTTTGGTATATTGAAATAACGAAGGTCATATTTGACGTGTATTGTCATCCAGATCCCTTCAGAATCTTCAACAATATAGGGAACGGTTTGACCATTTAGCTCTTTATGCGCAGCAAGGTTTTCCAATGCTAAGGATCGCTCATCATCTGCTGGTGACCCCGACAACCCTTCATGGATTTTTTTTGCCAAATTCGCAAATTTCGGACTCTGCCGAGTAAGATAGCGTAGTCGATCTGTCGTAAGCAAATTGACCGTTTGTGATTTTAAGATGATTGGCTTGTTTAGATCCCCGGCATCTTCAAGCTCCTCCCAAGTCATTTTATCAAGTTTTTGCTTCACCTTAGCATCTAGAACCTGCTGATTGAGTTTTAAATTCGCCTCCGCCCTCTCATCCTTATCCTTCTGGTCAAACTCAACCGTAATCGCTGAACGGGTAACACCACCCATAAGTTCTTGCGGTTCTTCTTCCTGCCCTGCCACTTTGATCGCTAACCCCGTTTCAAAGAAATTCGCTGCATAGGCTGTTTTACGAGTACGATTTCTTGGAATCATAGAAGAAGATCCCGGCCCTGCCGCATGGAAAGAACTCACTGCAAGGGCACTCTCTCCCGTTTGGGTGCTTGTAAAAGCCATAGGTCTTTTTATAACCTTCTCTGGGTCCCACATCTCATCTTCATGAATAACTTCAAACCTTTTGACACCCTCTATATCACTTGCCTCGTCCGAGATTTTCTTCGCAAAATCTTCGAGCTCCTTCACCGCCTCTGGTGAAAGTAATCCATGCTGTATTACACTTTCCTCTAGTATCAGAACTCCTGACCTCATAAGAGGGAAATTCAATAGTAAAGATTTTGGGTGATCCCAAAAAAGCCGATCTTTTCCCAGATGGTCTCAAGAACACACTCACAAGAGAAGATACTAAAGATTTT
>JAAKFP010000074.1 GCA_011065005.1 Chlamydiota bacterium
CATCTACCCCCCCGTTCCGCTAACGCTTCACAGGGGGCTTACATCTTCCGGCGCTACCGCGCCCCTGGGGTTTTACATTTCTTTCAGGTGCACAAATAAGACCGTAGAAGAAGATATTTTTGTAAGAAAAACTTATGTAGAACTGCAAGGACAAGTCCCCGTACTCCCAAACTCTTCGCGGTTAACAGATAGAGGTGAACGGTTACTTCCCAATACAAGTTCACTTTCCAAACGTGAGCAACAGTCCCAAAGGGACGAGATTTAATGAGCCCAGGGCAAGTCCGAAGGGATTGGGTGCCCTTAAGATTGAGCCCGTGGGGGCGGGATTTTGTCATCAAGTTACCCCTTTTTATGGGCGGACTCAGTGGTGAATAGCATAACACAACCATTTCTTGTCTGAAAATGTCGATTGGGCTAGCGTTTTCTTGGGTGGACTGAGAGTTAACACCATAAACTTGAAAAAAGGGAGAATTGCTATGTCTAAATATCAGAATATTTTGGTCGCTTTAGATCTAAAACCTGAAGATGATGATGTAGTTTCTGAACAGGCTTTTAGAATCGCAGAAACGTCAGGCGCTACGGTAAGTTTTGTTCACGTAGTGGAGCCAATTTTTAATTATGGTCTGCCTCCAGGAGCAGATAACAAGTATGATCAGTGGGAATCTGAGCTGGAAGAAGGGGCAAAAATGCAAATGTCCAAATTAGGTGAAAAGTGTTCTATACCTACTTTTCGGCAATATGTTCGGGTTGGACAGGTTAAAAGGGAGCTTTTGCAAACAGCAGAAAGAGTAAGAGCAGACCTGATCGTTGTTGGCACACATTGTCGCCATGGGCTAACTTCGTTGTTTTTTGGAAATACAGCCGATGATGTCGTTAATGACGCGAAATGCGATGTGCTCGCAATTCACATTAACAAGGGCTGATAGGTGATTATGACAAGTCTTGCTGTAGGCTTTTCATATCTAGGTAGTTTTGCAAGATGATCACCGCACTTACGGTGTCGACGAATTTGGTGCGCTTTTTTCGGGATAGGTTGGACTCACGAAGTGTCCTTTCTGCCAGCACACTGGTGAGCCTCTCATCCCAAGTTTGAATTGGAATCGATAAAGATTTTTTGAGAAGTCCAACAAAATGATTGACCTCGTCTGCGATTAATCCCTCCTTACCGCTCATCAAAAGTGGCAAACCAACGACAATCGTGTCTATAACATAGCCATGTTCTTGTTGATGTTTTTCTATTTCTATCAACAATTTTTCCACAGTTTGTTCAAGCTTGCTCTCTGTGGTAAGCGTAAACAGGGGACTGGCGATGATTTTTCTCTCATCCGACAGAGCTAAACCGATGCGTGCCATTCCATAGTCTATGCCAAGAAATTTGTTAGGAAGAGGCCTAGCCATTCTTTCCCTCTTTGTGTTGGATCATAGCTTCCACGAAACTTCGGAAAAGGGGGTGGGGGGAAATCGGTTTCGATTGAAACTCTGGATGGAATTGGACGCCGATCATCCAAGGGTGGTCCACAATTTCTGCGATCTCACACAACCCCTTATCTTCTAGCTTCCCAGAAACGAGGAAGCCTGCTTTTTTCAGTAGCTCCATATATTCATTGTTAAATTCGTAGCGGTGCCTGTGTCTCTCATTTGTAAAATCTTTTTTATAGATTTTGTGGGCCAGGGTGTTTTTGCTGATCACACATTTCGCTGCTCCCAACCGCATGGTTCCTCCCATATCTTGAACATCTCGCTGCTCGCTGAGTAGGGAGATCACAGGATTTTTCGTTGCAGGGTCAATCTCTGTAGAGTTTGCATCCTCAATTTTTGCTGCATTGCGAGCAAATTCCACAGTCATCACCTGCATCCCTAGACAGACTCCAAAATAGGGGATTTTATTTTCTCGGCAATATTTCGCTGCCTGGATTTTCCCTTCCCAGCCACGCTCTCCAAATCCTCCTGGCACTAAATACCCGTCACATCCTTTGATGGCAGATTCTACATCTCCTTTCTCCTGAATCTTATCGGCTTCAAAGCGTTTAAATTGGATTTTATAGCCAGCAGCAATAGCACCATGATCTAGAGCTTCGAAAATGGATTTATAGGCGTCTTGATGCTGCACATATTTGCCTACAATACCTACGGTGATCGTACCTTTAGGATGTAAGATCGTTTCTAAAATTTGTTCCCATTCCTTTAAATCTATGCTTTTTTCTTTCAATCCCAACAACTCGCAGACCATTCCATCGATCCCTTGCTTGTGAAGTTCAAGAGGAACCTCATAGATACTATTCTTTACGTCCACCTCTTCGATTACTGCTTTTCGAGGAACGTTGCAGAACAGGCTGATCTTGTCTTTTACGCTGGAGTGCAAAGACTTCTCACAGCGACATAGGATGATGTCGGGAAAGATTCCTATTTGCCTAAGGCTTTGGACCGAATGTTGGGTCGGTTTCGTCTTGACTTCTCCTGCGGCCTTGATAAAGGGAACATATGTTAAGTGCACGTTTATGCAGTCGTCTTTATGCTCATAACGAAACTGACGAATGGCTTCCAGGAAGGGGAGGGACTCAATATCACCGACAGTTCCGCCGATCTCCACGAGGACGACCTCTATCCCTTTTTCTTGTTTGCTGCATTCAAGAATCCGTTGTTTGATTTCGTCTGTGATATGTGGGATCACCTGTACAGTGTTTCCGAGGTAGTCGCCACGCCTTTCTCTTTTGATTACTGTATTGTAGATCTGGCCTGAAGTTGCGTTTGAAGCCCGGGTAAGTGGAGAGTTTGTATAACGGTAATAGTGTCCGAGATCGAGGTCGGTTTCGGCGCCGTCATCAGTAACATAAACCTCTCCATGCTGAAAAGGGTTCATGGTTCCGGGGTCGACATTTAAGTAAGGATCTAATTTCAGCATCGCGATTTTTAGTCCTTTTTTCTCTAAGAGCATTCCAATTGATGCTGCGGTCAGCCCTTTCCCTAAGGATGAACAGACTCCTCCCGTAAAAAAAATGTATTTTCTTTTCATAATGTTTGTTCCACTTTTTTGATATCTTCAGGTGTGTCAATACCTACTGAATCGTTTTCCACGACAGCAACTTTAATACGAAACCCATGTTCCAAAACTTTTAACTGCTCCAAGTCCTCCGACATTTGAAGAGGGGTTGGTGCTAGCTCCGCATAGCGCAGTAAGAATCCCTTACGATACCCGTAGATTCCTAGATGTTTGTAGTATGTGATCTTCGGATCCCATTTTCCTGTATGGCCGTTGGGAATCAAGGTCCTACTAAAATAAAGAGCGTAACCCTGTTTATCTAAGACACATTTGTTCACAGAGGGATCGTAGGCTTCCTTTTCATCATGAATGGGAACAACAGCTGTGGACATTTCGGCATTCTGTAAAATGTTGACTACACTTTCTATGACATCTAGTCCTAGGAACGGCTCATCACCCTGGATGTTGACAACGATATCGGTGTCAGACAATTCATTATTATTTTTGACGGCCTCGGCCAATCTTTCCGTTCCGGTGGGGCAATCTTGGGAGGTCATCACTGCCTGGCCGTCAAACCCCAGGACGTGGTCATAGATCCGCTTGTCATCTGTTGCTACGATGAGATCGCTTAGGAGGTTACATTTTTTAGCATTTTCATAGGTGCGTTGTATGAGGCTTTTTCCGGCAATCATTGCTAGAGGTTTGCCGGGAAAGCGTCTACTTCCAAACCGAGCTGGAATCATACCTAGGATTCGAGTTTTGGGATCTTGCGCCATAAGTTTATTGGAAGATAACCGTTGTTTAAATCAGAACAATTGTAGCATAGAAACCCCGTAACAGGGAAGCAAATTATTTAAACGCAAAGGCGCTAAGACGCAAAGAAATTATTTTTTTTCTTTGCGCCTTTGCGCCTTTGCGTTTAAATCCCTGCTACTCTTTGAACTCGGACACCATGGCCTGAACGCTGGTTTTTGCATCTCCGAGGAGCATACACGTGTTTTTGAAGAAGAAGAGGGGATTGTCGACTCCTGCAAACCCTGCCGCTAACGAGCGTTTTAAGACGATAACCGTCTTGGCTTCGTCGACATTGATGATGGGCATTCCATAGATGGGGCTATCTTTTTGGTCTCTTGCCGCGGGGTTCACCACATCATTAGCGCCGATAACAACACATACATCTACGGTTGATAGGCGGGGGTTGACATCTTTTGGTTCGATAAGTTGTTCATAGGGAACTCCAGCTTCGGCAAGAAGGACATTCATGTGCCCGGGCATACGTCCTGCCACGGGATGGATGGCATAGGTGACGTCTGTGCCATTTGCTTGGAGGAGGTCTGCTAGCTCTTTGACAACATGTTGCGCTTGCGCGATGGCCATCCCATAGCCTGGAACAAATACTACGGAATGGGCAGCTTCCAGCAAGAAATATGCGTCATTAGGAGTAACTGTTTTGGCTTCTCCCTTGTGGGAAGCTCCCTTGCCATTTGTGGCACCGACGCCAGCAAAGAATACGTTCGCTAAAGAACGGTTCATCGCTTTGCACATGATATTTGTCAAAACAAGACCACTTGCGCCTACGAGAGACCCTGAAACGATTAGAACGTTGTTATTGATCACGAAACCGGCAGCGCTAGCTGCTAACCCAGAGTAGCTATTGAGCAAAGAGATTACCACTGGCATATCTGCTCCACCAATCGGGATAACGACGAGAAGACCCAGAATTAAGGAGAGGGCAATAAGAGTCAGAAAGAGGGGATAGGCATGTTCTGGGTGGATGCAGAACACTACCCCTAAGCCAACGATGATTATGGGAAGTATGGCATTGATGATCTTTTGTCCCGGAAAGAGGATAGGTCTCGATGTAAGATATTCACCCAGCTTTCCAAAGGCGAACATGCTGCCTGAAAAGGTCACTGCTCCGATGAGAATCGTGAGAAAAAGTGGTATAATTGTATAGAGGGGTAGATGTGGTGTGCTATGATATTGACTCCAAGCGACTAAGAGACTAGCAAGACCTCCAAACCCATTGAATAGAGCGACCATTTCAGGCATAGAGGTCATCTTCACTTTCACTGCTGCGACGACACCGATAAGGCCTCCGATCACAAAGCCTACGATGATCCACTCGTAATCCATTCCTTTATACAGCAGAGTGGCAACAATGGCTATAAGCATGCCTAATGCTGAAAAGCAATTCCCTCTTCGCGCTGTGGTTGCAGAACTCAACATTTTCAGTCCAAAAATGAATAGTATGGAGGCGATAATGTAACTGGTATTAATCAGAAAATCTAAATCGATCATAATTCCTTTTGTCTCTTACTTTTTTTTCTTAAACATGCGTAACATGCGGTCTGTAACGAGATATCCACCGACAACGTTAATCGTCGCGAAGGCAACAGCTAGTGTTCCCAAGATGTTTCCTGCAGTGCCCCCGATATCGAATCCAGCAGCAATGAGAGCTCCAACGATAGTAATGCCCGAAATGGCATTTGACCCCGACATCAGGGGAGTATGCAATTGGGAAGGAACTTTGGAGATCAGCTCAAAACCTAAAAAGATGGATAACACAAAAACAAAGAATAATAACATAATAATCCCTTAGGAAGTGTGGCAAAATAAATTGAATATTTCTGTGCCACAACGCTTTAGATGCGAGGCGCAAATCCGCAGGCAACTAATTAGTTTCCAAAGATTTGCAACAAAGCAGATAAAGATGCTGTGGTATCAGAAATGTTTAAGTTATTTTGTCATGCTTCCTTAATCTCACTTCGATGATATTAGTTCTAGAATGGCAGGATTGATCACCCTCCCTTCAAACGTTATCAAACACTTTTCTAGAATATCATCTTTAACGTTTAAGTTCAGGTTCTTTTCTTCTTGATTCCAAATATGTTGAATCAGATGAAACAAATTGTTAGCATACGCTTCGGAGGCATTGATAGGAACTTGCCGCGCTAGATTTGGCAATCCAATGATCCTCACACCCTTGTGGATCACTTCTTCTCCAAATACCGTACACTCCACATTTCCTCCGGTTTCTGCTGCCATATCAACAACAACACTTCCGGGGCGCATGGCATCAACCATTTGTTGGGTAACGATCAGCGGAGCTTTCTTGCCAAAAAGCTGAGCAGTAGTGATCACAATATCGGAATTCGCACAAACCTTTGCTAGTGCTTGTCTCTGTTTTTCGAGCTGTTTAGGTGTCAATTCTTTCGCGTAACCTTGCTCAGTTTGGCCTGTTTCTCCTAAATCTATATAAATAAATTTTGCACCCAAAGATTTTACCTGCTCATCGGCTGTTGGCCGCGTGTCAAAAGCTTCCACTCTGGCACCTAACCGCTTTGCTGTAGCGATCGCTTGCAGGCCAGCGACACCGGCTCCAATAATGAATATCCGTGCAGGTGGAATCGTTCCCGAGGGAGTCATCATCATGGGTAGGATCTTATCAAGACGTTCTGCAGCCAAAATAACAGCTTGATATCCTGCAAGGCTGGCTTGAGAGCTCAAAGCATCCATTTCTTGGGCATGGGAGATTCTGGGAATCATTTCCATGCTGATCGCATTTACCTGTGCAGAGGCGAGATCTTCAACGAGTTGATGCTCGTGGAACGGGTCAAGAAAGCTGATGTGAAGAGACCCTTTCTTAAGGGATTGAAGATCTTCGGGAGCAGGTTTGTTCAAACGTAGAACGATGTCAGCATTTTTATAGGATTCTTGCTTGTTTGTGGAAATTTTTGCTCCTTGCTCTGCATAGTCGTCGTCGGAATAGTAAAGATGACTGCCGAGACCCGATTCAATCTCTATGTCGAGACCGAGGGAAACGAGTTGTTTCACTATTTCGGGCACAATGGCCGTTCGTGTTTCTTCTGGATCTGACTCTTTAGGGTAAAATAGCAACATTTTAGATAGGTGTCCTTTGCTCGACTTCACAAAATTTCGTGTCAACATGATTTTACACACTTTTTTGAATTTTGTGAAGAAAGAACCTATCAGTGATCAGCGGTATTCTCAATCAAGATGGCAGAAAGTCGCTTATTATCATTTGATTTTACTGAATTCAATGGAAAAGTAGGCGCTCTCCCTAACAAGAAGGAGGAGTTCTTGTTTTTTTTCTACTAGAACTGCTGATTTAGGGTGATTTTTTAATGTTCTGACAAGATTGCGAAAACAGTAAGTAAGCAACTGGGGGTTTTTCGGGAAGCTTTTATATGCGATAGTAAAACCCTGTATCAAATGCTCAAGAGCGTTACTATAATCTCGGCGTTTATTATACATTGCTCCGACATTATTATAACTTCTTACCGTTTGTTGATGGTTTTCTCCAATGACCTCCAGGCACATTTTTAGAGCTTGGAAAAATGCACTCGCAGCCTCATCGTATCGTTCCAACCCAGCATAACTGACTCCTAGGTTATTCATGCTCTCAGCTATCGAGATGTGCTCCTCACCATGGCATTTCCTCCTAATTCTCAAGGCCTCCAGTTTGTAAGTCAAACCTTTTTCGTGGTATGCCCGAGCTTGTTGTTTTTTACTCCAAATCTTCGCTTTTTTGTCTCCCAAGACCGCTAAACTTATTCCAACGCTGTTATAACTCTTACCAGTATCAATATGGTCCTCCCCGAGACTCATTCTTCGAACTGTTAAAACCTTCTCTTCATATTTTAATGCTTTTTCAAATTTTCCTAGCTCTCCATAGCACCAACCAATATTACTCATGCTCGTTAACACCACAGGATGATCATCTCCCCACTTTTTCTGGTAAATCTTAAGGGCATTTTCATAAGATTTGACAGCCTTTATATCCGGTTTTAAAGCCCACAAACAATTTCCTACCTGAATATGGTACGTTGCGAGGGTCAAGCTATTTCCTTCCCCGACTTTTGTACTAATCTCTAACGCTGTTTCGCAGTATTCAAGAGCTCTTTGATGTTCGCCCTGTAAGCTTAAATTTTTCCCTACATTTAAACAGCTAGCGGCCGTATCAGGATGATATTTTCCAAAGATATTTTTTCTTAGTGAGAGTGCTTTCAAATGATACTCTAAAGCGCTCTTTTCATCTCGGGATGCTTGGAAAATCGTTCCCAAATCATGGTATTTTTTGGCGGTTTCGGAATCATTTTCTCCACTGACTTCCAAGAGTTTGCCCGCCTTCACACTATCCGGTGTAAAAAGATATATAGGATCACCAGAGACTGGAGAAGTAGAAACCGGTGTGAAAAGATAAATAGGAGAAGGCCCGTCAGCTCTCTCATGCGAAGAATCAAAGGAGGGTAACCTTTCATATTCTTTGAGAGCTTGTGGAGATGCAAAATCGGAGGTCGGAGTAGCAGCAACGGTAGAACTTATACTTGAAATGGGTCTTGACTGTTCGACAATAGAGGCATAATCAAGGAGCCTGGAGACTAGCATTCCATTATTTTCAGCCATTGCGCGGGTTAATAGAGTCTTTCCATGCGCATCAGTGATTCTACACACGTCATTTTGAATACCAGTGATTAGCGACCAATTTTGTTGTCTACAAGCTTCTAAAGCAGCGTCAAAACAACGTCCCATGACTTGTTGATAATTTTCCACTAGAGGGGTAATTTTTATTTTGAAAACTGAAGCGATCCGCTGTAAAAGCTCCCAATCTTCGGTTATGGCTGGTGTAAGACTGTAAGGTGATGAGATAGCTGAACTTACTGGTGTAAGTTGGTAAGCTGTTGTTGCTCCGCTGGACATAAGGACCTCTCAATTTTGAATATTTATGGGCAAGATGATATACTACTTCAAAGAAAATGTCTTCATGTTTGTTGGTTGAGGTAAGGGCTCGTGCAGAAATAACTTCCGCATTTCTGCTAACACATCATCTTCATCTGCTTTGTTGCAAATTCTTGAAAACTAATAAGTTGTCTGCGAATTTGCGCCTCGCATCTGAAGCGCT
>JAAKFP010000075.1 GCA_011065005.1 Chlamydiota bacterium
TTTTACTTACGAGCTTCTCGACTATTTAGATGGAATACAGCTTTCAGAAGATCCAAATGATCCTCTAGTCAAGTATTTCCTCGGCTACGCTCTGCCGACGCTGGTCAGTAAATTTCAAGACCAGCTGCTTAGTGAAGTCCCTGAACACCATAAAAAAGCGATCATCGCCTGTCATCTCGCTGCCGATCTCGTCTACACAAAAGGGGTCGAGTGGCAACCCTCCATCGCCGATATCCTGCCGGTCCTTTTGAAATCAGAAATGGAAAAATCAAAATAATCGTAACCGTTCACCTCTATCTATTAACCGCGAAGGAGCGCGAAGAAAGCGAAGAATACGCGAAGATTATTCTATTGATGTAGAACAAGGAGAAGCTGGCCAAAGATGGTATCAAACGATTCGTTCAGACCAAGCACTATTAATTAATAAAAAAAACTTCGCATTTTCTTCGCGTCCTTCGCGTCCTTCGCGTTAATATTAATTTTCACTCTGTGTTCCCTCCGTGGTTTAACCTAGTTCCAATCTTTCTTCCTTTAATTTTAGCGGTTGAAGGCTCCATTTGCTAATTCAGCACTCTAGGCAAAAGAGTGCTAATTTTTCTTGACCTATATCCCACAATTTGGGTATAATTAGGGTAGAAAACAGGGAAAAAGCTTAAAATGAAGCAAATTAGCAAGGGAAAAGCCAGTAAATCGAAGAAGAATGAACGGGAATACAAGGTCTTAATCGGCCTCATCGAGCATTTCCTTCAATCTGGGAAGCCTGTAGGCTCGAATGCACTGAAGGAGGCTGGATTTGCCGATCTCAGCTCTGCAACCATTCGCAACTATTTTTTTCTATTGGAAAAAGAGGGGTATTTAAAGCAATTGCACACCTCTGGAGGGAGAGTTCCCACGCAGAAGGCGTATCAGTATTATGCTAAGGAGTTCATCGATTCTACTGTCATCAGCCCTCAGGAGGAAGAAATTCTCGCCACCCTGCGCAAGAATGAAACAAAGGAGATCGCTCTCTATCTACAGCAATGTGCTGAAACGTTGACCTCTCTAACGAACTATGCCGTTTTTCTTTCAGCCCCCCGCTTTGACCATGACTTCATCATCGATTTAAAGCTTGTACCGGTAGACTATCACCGCTTTCTTTGTGTGATCATTACAGACTTTGGCGTGATCCAGACCGAGCTTCTCCATGCAGACAACAAGCTGAGCAGTTTTTCGATCAAGAGAATTGAAGAATATTTCCATTGGCGTCTAACCGGACGGGACAAGCCAGAAAATTTGAGTGAAGCGGAAGAACAGCTCGCCCAGAAATTCTACAATGAGCTAATGGTGCGTTATATCGTTGGATACTCGAACTTCATAGACGAAGAAATCTACCGCACAGGATTTTCAAAACTGCTGACTTACCCCGACTTTCACGATACGACGGTTTTGGCCAACAGTTTAGCGCTTTTTGAAAACGCTCATAGCATGCGACTGCTTTTAAGAGATTGCAGCGCACATGGAACATTAAAGTTTTGGATTGGAGACGATCTCGCTCCGTATGCAACGGGAAAGCCCAATTGCTCGGTACTATCGATTCCGTACAAAATCAATAAACAAATTGTTGGAGCAATAGGAATACTAGGTCCCACGCGCATGCCTTATAAGCAATTATTTGGTCTGCTGAGGGCTTTTGTCGACAGTGTAAGTGAAACGCTAACGCGTAATATCTATAAATTTAAAATAAACTATCGCCAACCGCAACCGGGAACACCCTACATCCAAAAGGAGGAGCACCATCTGATAGGACAGTCCCGGCTCATGCTTTTGGAAGATAAAACGAAATAAAGAGGAACGAAATGAAAGAAGAGACAGAAAAGCCGGAGGAAGAGGAGCATGAGAAGAAACCTGAAAGGGAGCCCAAAGATGTGGCGATCACCGATATCGAACTAGAAGAACTGAAGAAAGATGCTGAAGGCTACAAGCACAAGTACCTTCACCTTCTGGCAGATGCAGAAAACGCGCGCAAGCGCCTCCAGAAAGACCGCAGTGATATCATTCAGTATGCGATACAGAACATCATTCTCGATTTTTTGCATCCGATCGACCATATGGAAAACGCCCTTGGATTTACTGAAGAAGCATCTGACGAGGTAAAACATTGGGCAACAGGCTTTCAAATGATTTTGAACCAGTTTAAAGATGTACTGGTAAACAATGGTGTCAAAACGTTTGAAGCGCTAGGAAAGGATTTTGACCCCCATCTACACGATGCCGTGGAAATGATTGAAACTAACGAACATCCCCCCGGCACCGTCGTAGAGGAGAGCGTTCGGGGGTATGCAATTGGAGAGAAAACACTGCGACCCGCACGTGTGAAGGTCTCCAAAGCTCCTGCTAAGGAAAAGCAAGAAGAGCAGCCCGAGGAGCAAAAAAGTTAATTTATTGAAGATAATGTAAGGAGTATTGTTATGAACCAAAAGAAAAAAAGTAATAAAATTATAGGGATTGACTTAGGAACCACCAATTCCTGCGTTGCTGTCATGGAAGGTGGCGTACCTAAAGTCATCGCTTCTGCTGAAGGCACACGAACAACCCCTTCAGTGGTTGCTTTTAAGGGAGACGAACGCCTGGCGGGTGTTCCGGCCAAGCGACAAGCCGTCACCAATCCAGAGAATACGATTTCCTCATCAAAGCGTTTTATTGGTCGGAAGTATGATGAAGTGAGTTCCGAAATTCAAACCGTACCTTTCAAGGTCGACAAAAATGACAATGGCGACGCTGTTTTCAGAGTTCAAGACAAAATCTATACACCTGAAGAGATCTCTGCACAGATTCTGATAAAGATGAAGCAAACCGCTGAGGAATATCTTGGTGAGGAAGTGACGGAAGCGGTCATCACCGTTCCTGCCTACTTCAACGACTCACAACGCCAATCCACAAAGGACGCTGGCCGTATTGCCGGCCTTGATGTCAAGCGGATCATTCCCGAGCCAACAGCAGCATCTCTAGCATATGGGTTAGACAAAGAGAATACTGACAAGAAGATTGCAGTCTTTGACCTTGGTGGTGGTACCTTCGACATCTCCATCCTTGAAATTGGTGACGGAGTGTTCGAGGTTCTTGCTACAAATGGAGACATGCACCTTGGCGGCGACGACTTCGACAACAAAATCTTGAAATGGATAATCGAAGAGTTCAAAAAAGAGCATAGCATCGATCTGACTTCAGACAAAATGGCGCTCCAGCGTTTGCGTGATGCTGCAGAAAAAGCCAAAATTGAATTATCGGGCACGCCATCGACAGAAATTAATCAGCCGTTCATCACCATGGATGCGAGCGGTCCAAAGCACTTGTCGCTGACGCTGACTCGATCTAAACTTGAGGAGCTGACCTCTCTCCTAATAGCACGCGTAAAAGGACCTTGTGAGAAAGCATTAAAAGATGCTCGGTTAACGAAAGATGACATCGGCGAGGTGATCCTCGTTGGTGGAATGACACGTATGCCCGCAGTTCAAGAGATGACGAAGTCTATCTTCGGAAAAGAGGGACACAAAGGGGTAAACCCCGATGAGGTTGTTGCTGTAGGAGCAGCAATCCAGGGCGGGGTCCTGACTGGTGTCGTCAAAGATGTCTTGCTGTTGGATGTCATTCCTCTAACTCTTGGAATCGAAACACTCGGCGGCGTCTTGACACCGCTCGTCGAGCGCAACACCACCATACCTACACAGAAGAAGCAGATCTTCTCTACTGCAGCGGACAATCAGCCTGCGGTGACGATCCGTGTTCTGCAAGGGGAACGAAATATGGCCAATGACAACAAAGAAATTGGCCGCTTTGACCTGACTGAAATCCCTCCCTCACCTAGAGGTATGCCTCAGATTGAGGTCGCCTTCGATATCGACGCGGATGGGATCCTCCATGTTTCTGCGAAAGATATAGCTTCTGGCAAGGAACAGAAAATTCGGATCGAAGCGCAATCCGGATTGAAAGAGGACGATATCGAGAGGATGGTCAAAGATGCTGAGCTGCACAAAGAGGAAGACAGAAAGCGTAAGGAGGAAGTGGAGGCCAAGAATGAAGCGGATTCTCTCGCTTTCCGTGCGCAGAAAGCTGTGGATGAGTACAAAGACAAGCTTCCTCAAGATGTGATCGGCGATGTTCAAGGCAAGATTGACGCTGTGAAAAAGGCTCTGGAGAGTGATGACCTCAACAGCATCAAGAGTGCGAAAGATGAGCTTGAATCGCACATGCAGCATATCGGCGAAGCGATGGCCCAGGCACAGCAAACTGCTGGCGCCGGCGCCGGCGCCGGAGCAGCTGGAGCACAGCAAGCTGGCGGTGGCCCACAGTTCACAGGTGGAGCAGGGCAGCAGGAAGCACCGAACACCGGTGAAAACAACATCGAAGAAGCCGAAGTCGAAATCATCAACGACGAAAACAAAGACAAGTAACAGCGAGGGCGGGAGAGATCCCGCCTTTCTTATGATTCGCGCCCGTGCACATGTGCGTACCCGATTATGCTCAGACCAATACTCCACGCACTGATTCATCATTCACTTCTCTATCCAGGAGTTCCCGTTATTAATTTTCCGGATACAAAATCAATTTGAGTTGATGCGTAGTCTTGTAAAGGCTCCTAAAAGAATTGGACCCCTTTTTAGGATTGACCTAAAAACCGAAGTTATTGTATCATTAATTGCGTAATTGTGAAGAAGATAAGGAGGGCAAGATGAGCATTGGAGAATACGAATATTATTATGGTGGTGGAAGCAAACCTAATAGAAAGATAGAGTTTTTTAGAGAAGAAGGTAGCAATACGATCACCGCTAGAGTACGAGCTGTTACACCTAAGGGTTTGAAGGATATCTCTAACTTGGATGGAAGTAATATTGAAGTTGATCAGATGAGCACTTCAGAAAAAACAAAAAAGTTAATGGCGGGAGAAGATTTTTTCCCTCCTACGGATAAACTTTCAGAGCTCGGTAAAGAAAAACAAGATGTAATTTTAGGAGCTCTTGCCCCAATAGGAAATTGGAAGATAGAGGTTATAAATGGTTTTGGTACAAATTCTGAGTTTGAGAAAGTGACTCGCTTAAAAATAACTAATGCTTCCTAAATAGTTGATTTAATCAAGGAGATAAGCATGCTAGTTGGAGAATATAATTACTGTTACAGTGTTGTTGGAGGCGAGCCCGATAGAAAAATTGAGTTTACTAGAGATAAAAAGAGTGGTACAATCACTACCGTCGTAAAGGCACTTTCAGTCGATGGTTGGAAAATTACCTCTCAGCTGAACGGAGATCAGATTAACATTCAAATGATGTTAACTTCAGAAAAAATACGAGCATTAACACTTGAACGGCAAGGTAAGAGTTCTTCACGAAAACCAGATCAAAACTTAACTCAGCTTACTCCTGGAGAGCAAGAAAGTATCCTAAAATTTCTTGAACCATCAGGAGATTGGAGAATAGAAATCACTAATGATGTTAGTAAAGATTCTAAATTTGAGACAGTTGTACATTTAGACCTATTCAATCCGTCATAAATAATTAATACGGTCATTTTCGGAGGAAAAATATGGCATCAAGCCCTGTAAGTCCTGAATCCCATCTCATTGGGAATTTAAGTGTAGCCACTTCTGATGTCTATTATGCTACCCACGGTGGCTTGTTCAAACCAAATTACCATGAGCTACTAATCGATTTACATTTTCTTCGAGGCAAAGATGTTATGTTGCCTCGTTCTTATCAAACTTCTATTTTAACTCCTTTTATTAATTTCCTCGAAAATAACGAGGGACTTTTTAATAAACTCTTTCATGAAAGTGAAGAAAAATTAAACCTTAAAGAAGGATACCTAAAGAGAGGGCTTAGAGAAGTAGCTGAAGGTCTCCTGCAACGAAATCATGAGTTGAAATATTACAGATCTGCATTTAGAGATTTAAATGCACTTCAAGCTGTTGTCACTACAATTTTTCAAGATGTTTGGGCGAGCGACATTTCTCCACGAACTTCAAAGGTTTTACCTCCTCTTGCAAAATGGGGATATAAAAGCCCACATGCTTTTCCTCCATTTTCTTTTCCTTTTACGGAAATGAAAATCCCTGTTGGTATTGTTAATTTTCCAGCTGAGTATCGAAAGGGAGGGTTGTTGGCATGGGTATCTCTTGGGCATGAAGTAGCGGGACATCATTTTTTACGTTATATTGATGGCCTAGTTTCAGACCTTAGAAGCGTAGTAGCCGATGCCTTCAAGAACAAAGAAAAAGACCCTTTAGTAAAAGATTTAGGAGATTACTGGTGTGCATGTGTAGAAGAGACAGTGTGTGACGTGTTAGGAGTATTGAATACGGGACCTTCTTTTGGAATTGGACTGCTCGGATACCTTAGAGCGGTTCGAGGGGGACAACTTAAATCTTCAGGCACAAAGTTTTCCACTGAAAAAGGGTCATCGATGAACTCTCTACTCTTGCATAGTAAGAAAACTAATCAAATATTCGTTAAAACCTTGAGTGATAGTGTGATTTTGGAAGGTACAGAAGGGCTTTTCGGATATCTAGGACCAGAAAATTCACATCCCTTAAAATATCAAAAATATAAATCTTCTGACAAACATCCTGTTGATATTCTCAGATTTTTTGTGATCACCTCTGTCATTAGTATACTTGATAGTAGCTCATGTTGGATCAAATTAATTGAGGATGAAGTTAGTAAGGATCTCGGTATAAAAAATCAAATTACATTAATGCAATTAAATGAAAAATCACACCCGATTGTCATCAATTCTATTGATATCCCTATTGAAGTAGCCAAACGATCTGTTCAAGTTGTTGTCGAAGCGTTGATGTCCTCCCCTTTGAAACATTTGGAAGGTAAAAAGCTTACAGATATTTTCTCTTGGACGGAAAAAGATGAGATACTGGTGGAAAAGATCAAAGAGATCATTAACGATCCTAAATTTGAAAAGCTTCCCGACCTTGCGAGCACTAAGTCTATTGCTCGGCACGTTATTGCCGCATCAGTCTTGAGTTCTGTCCAACAACGTGATGAAGTGGAAGGTACCAACCCGATCCATGCTGTTGAGACGATTTTTCATAACATGAAAACATCGTTAGTAGATATTTTCGAACGGGATCCTACTTGGCATCAAAACCAACATATGCGTACAGTTTATCACCCACCTTCTGAAATAGAAGATGACGACGAATAGATTCTATTAATGAAGATATCTATATAATAGCACAAATTGCCGACTGTCTCGTCCAATTTTTTGACTCGATTAATTTTCATTGCAACAGACTCAATATTGCCTTCGAATTCGAATGAAGGCCGGGCATCCTTGTTTTCCTCAAAGGGGCCGGAAACTCTAGGAAATAGAACAATGTCCGGACTAGCTAGATGAGGTGGCCAGACACCCCAATCGACTCCAGCTGAAGAAACCCATTTTTAGATAAGAGAATCGCACATCACAGCTCCGGCCCCTTCTCCTGACTGTATGTCAGAGCCACCAGCAGTGACTTGGTGCTTTGTTGTTGTCTTTATCGGCAATGAACCCGCGTTTGAAGGCAGGCTTGTAGTACTGTTACTGATTGAAGAAGAGATTGAAGTGTTGCTGCCGCTGCTGCTTCTCGTAAAACAAGTTAAGTCGAGGATCTGAAGACCTGAAGTATAATCCGCTACATAAGCATAATCGCCTGAAACATAGACACCAAAAGCCCTGCCAGGAGTATCATAGAAACCAGCAAGCATTGGATTGGTTTTATTGCTTACATCGATGATCTGAAGACCTAAATAATCATATGCCATATAGGCATAATTGCCTAAAACGGCGACGCCACCATCGTGAGGCATACCATAGGAGCCAGCAAGTGTTGGATTAGCGACATTGCTTACATCGATGATCTGAAAGCCTGAGATATTAGAACCCGCCATAAAGGCATAATTGCCGGAAACAGCGACTCCACCATATAAGTTAGGCGTATTATAGAAACCTGCAAGCGTTGGATTAGTTACATTCCTCACATCGATGATCTGAAGACCGTACGTATCCGCTACATAGGCATAATTGCCTGAAACGGCGACGTCACGGGCTGTGCTGGGCGTATTATAACTTCCCATAAATTGAGGACACAAGGACTGTCCCATCACAGGCTCGGGCAGAAACATCATGCCCGCTAACAATGCACTAGGAATAGCTCCACCCTCTTGTCTACTCACGACAGCTAGTGCCGACATTTGAAAAATAAGGGCTGCTTTGAATGCAGCTGGTCCTAGCGTCCCCTTCATCATAGTGATTGCATCGGAGATAGGATTTTGGCCAGAAATCTGATTCCAGGAACTACCAGTTGACAGCAGCAAACCTCCAATGACACAAGCTGCAATACCTTTTCCCCAAGAAATGCATCCTGGGACATGAGAAGTAGATGTGGACAGATTAGGACCTTCCAACTTCAAGTTATTTGCTAGATAGCTTAAATCTTCATGTTTGACATCTACATAATGACTACCGAACAGCCCTGTTTTGAAATGAATATAAGAGATTTTGTTGTTCTCTTCAAGCGTCGCTTTGCGTAGTGTACAACCGGGTAACCAGTCACTGATCATCTGATTCAATACTCTTGTAGCCGATTGGGTTGTCCCTAACTGTCAAGGACAACCATGCTTGGAAAAGATATGGTCGGTTGTGGGCAATTCTGATGTCCAAAATGATCCCATGTATTTCGTGATTGAAGGTAGTGAATAACTCATGTAGTCTTCCTCTCTTATTTAAAACATTTAAAACAATTTTTGATCAAGTACACATTAACATGATCATTTCTTTTAGGTCATTTTTTCTATGAGCCGTCAATTTGAAGGTTGGCCAGGATTC
>JAAKFP010000076.1 GCA_011065005.1 Chlamydiota bacterium
GCCAGGGTATATAATTGAGCACGCTGTGAAAGGAATGATGCCCAAAACAAGGTTAGGACGTGCACAGATGAAGAGATTACGTATTTATTCAGGACCTGAACATAGTATGGCTGCACAAAAGCCTATTCAAGCAAACATTTAAGTAGAGAGAGGTATTACGTGGAAGAAAAAGTAGCCACAGGAAGAAGAAAAAGGGCAGTAGCCTCTGTCAGACTGAGAGAAGGCTCTGGAAAAATTAATATCAATGGAAGAGAACTTCAAGATTATCTTCCTTCCAAGATCCAGCAAGAAACCATCTTTGCCCCCTTTGAGAAATTGGGCGGCAGTGGGCGATATGATCTCATCATCCGCGTTAAAGGAGGAGGGATCGAAGGGCAGGTCATTGCTATCCGTTTAGGTATCGCTAGAGCTTTGGTCAAAGAAGATGACACCCTTCAATCCGATTTTAAAGAGAAAGGGTATCTTACTCGCGACCCACGGAAGAAAGAGCGTAAGAAGTATGGCCTTGCCGGCGCTCGGAAGAAATTCCAATTCTCCAAGCGTTAATCTCCTTTTTGAATTTTGAAATTAACCACAGATTCACACAGATTAAACTTTAATCTGTGTCTGTCTGTGCTTGTAAGCGTTCAGACCCTGCTTAATAACCGCGAAGATCGCGAAGAGTTGGGAGTACGGGGACTAGTCACCGTTTTGTTGGTGACATTCGTGGACATCTGCACCAAAACCATCGACAAGTCGATGGATAACAAAACGGTGACAAGTTCCCGTACTCCCAAATTTATTGCTAACCATAAATCAGGGTACGCGTTTTTGTGATGAACCCCATCTTTGGCCAGCTTTTTCTTGTTCTTTAATAGAATAATCTTCGCGTGTTCTTCGCTTCCTTCGCGATCTTCGCGGTAATTGAGTCGAGGCCTGAACGGTTACATCAATTCCAGGAAAGGTCTTCGGGAATCATCGAAAGGGTGGCGTATTTTCCGCCCATACGACGGAGAATGGTCTGCCAAAGCTTTTCGGATGGAACATCAAAAATGAGCTCTTGCGATGCAGGGTAGAGATACCATCCACCGTCGAGAAACTCTCTTTCTAGCTGTCCAGCACCCCATCCAGAATACCCAAAGCATAGATGCACTGAGGGGCCCTTGGGATTGGTAATCGCTTCTTGTAAAAATTGCAGGTCGCCCCCGAGGTATACCCCATCGCAGATCTGCAGGGTTTGTTGTGGAATCTTGTCAGAGGTGTGAAGTAGCATCATTTGATTGGTTTGGACAGGCCCCCCTGTGCGGATGCCTACTCGAGGGTTTGTCAGTTTGTCCATGTTGAGAATTTCTTCCGGCAGTTCTAAGTCTAAACTTTTGTTGATCACTATACCGAAAGAGCCCTTAGGATTGTGTTCACAGATCAGTAGCACCCCACGGAAAAATATGCCTGTTTCAATATCGGGGGTTGCAATCATAAATGTTCCTTTTTGAATTTGTGAGTAGGGTACATTTTCCATTGGCTTACCTAATGCTGAATAATTTCAATCTTCTTGGATTCCTGTTTATTTACCTTGTTGCACTGAGTTCTGTCTTTTGTACTTCATCTTCTACGAGCTGAATATTGTACATTTTTAGTGCTTCCTCCAGACCTTCCACGCGGCGCATTAATTCAGCGAACACTTTTTTGAATTCTCTGTCCTCCATGATATAAGGATAGTTCTCCGATTTATCTAATACCACACCGACTCGAGAAAGTGATGTAGAGATTTGATTGACTTCATCATTAAAGAAATTGCGAAATTCTTGTGGGGTTCTTAACTTTTGCAGGAGGTTCATTCTTCTGGCGCGAAGCCTTTGCCATCCTTTATCTAGATGAAACAAGATGCCATAGTGGTTGATGTCATCAAGGGCGGTCTCTCCTTTACTAAGGATGGAGGTGGTACGGAGGTAGAGGTCGTCGTTAGAAACGAGTTTGCCTAGGGTCCCTTCACCCTCTATGATGTTTTCTGTGATATCACGGGTATTAGCTGAGATGTCTGTTATGTTGTTGATGGTGTCTTCGACATTATCCCAGGATTCGGCTAGACGTGTGGAAATGTCGCTTATGTTTTCCGCTGTATTGGCTAAGTTTTCCCATAGATGTCGATCTCGCAGCTCTTGTAGTGTTTCTGTGATAAGATTTAGAGCTTCGTCAAACTTGTCGGCAACTTCCTTGAGCTCTTTGAAGGTTTCTTCAACAGAACCCGCTTGATCTGCATAGAGGATCTCGTCATTGACGATGCGTATTTCTAGACCGGTTTCTGCGGGTTCGGGGTCGATGGATATCGATTTCTCCCCAAGGAGACCAGAAGTTCGGAGAGAAATACGATCTGTGTTGTAGATTTTCACCCCGGTATCGACAGCAAGTTCTAATTCATAAACATAGATATCCCCTTTGTGTTCTGTTCTTCCCGTTCGCACTTCTTCTAATTCATTGATGGTGGCAACTTCTCCTACGGGTTTTCCAGCAAATACGACGCGGGTTCCGATATTTACTTTATCAATATCGGTGAAACGTACGCGTAGGGTTTGGCCCTCGTCTCCAATGTAAGGGTGTAGGAAAAAGAGCATGAAGATGATAATCCCCAATGCGGATACGACGAAAATACCGATGAGGAAATTTTTCAATTGATCGGCCATAATCTAGTGACTCCTCTTATTGTGACCACTTTTGGTTTCTTCAGTGATTGTTGAGTTTTCGAGAAATTGTTTTAGTATGGGATCGTCAATGTGGAGAAAATCTTCTTTGGTGGCGATATGAGCTATTTTTCCGTCATAATGAAATGCGAGACGATCTCCGATTTCTAACGCAGATTTTACGTCGTGCGTAACGACGATGCTTGTAGCTTCCAAATCTTCCTGTGTTTTATTGATCAGTTTGTTGATTTGCGTTGCTGTAATGGGATCAAGACCTGTTGTTGGCTCATCGTAAAGCACAATTTTGGGTCTGTATACGATCAATCTAGCAATGGCAGCTCTTTTTTTCATCCCCCCGGAAAGATCAGAAGGCATTTTCTCTTGGGTTCCGGCTAGGTTTACCATCTCCAATGCTTCATCAACGCGATCTTGAATTTCTTTTTCTGATAGATAACTTTCGTGCTGTCGAAGGTAGAAGGCTGTATTTTCGGCGACGTTCATCGAATCAAATAGAGCAGCTCCCTGGAAAAGCATTCCCATCCGTTTTGTTTCTTTGTCCCGTTCTTTTTGAGACAGCTTGGAGATGATTTTATTATGAACTTTGACATATCCTTTGTCGGGGAATTCGATTCCAAGAATTTGGCGGAGGAGGACGCTTTTTCCTACTCCGGAGCGACCGAGGATAACGACAGTTTCTCCTTCTTCTACAGCAATGTTTAGTCCTGTAAGAACCTGAAGATCGCCATAGGCTTTCCATAAGTCGTGAGCTTCAATGATGATAGGTTTGTTTTGTTTTTCTGCCATGAGGTTCAAAACCACCTATCTATGATGCTTGAGATGTACTCATTCGATTCGTTTAGGCACATGGTTAATAAGAAGTTGCTGAGTAGGATTACAGAATAACACACAACAACGCTATTTGTTGTCGCTCTACCCACACCAGCAGCACCTCCTTTGGTAGTCAATCCTCTATAACAGGATATCGTAACGATAGCAATTCCGAAGAAGGTAGCTTTGACAAGTCCACTGAATATATCAAAGGTAGTAATGTGCGGGGCGCGGAGAGGATCGATAAAGTCGATAGGAGACATATTGTAGAAGTATACAGCTATGATGTATCCCCCAAAGATTCCCATTAAGCAGCTAAAAATGGTCAGAAGGGGTAATACGATGGTTCCGGCAATGAATCTGGGGGCGATAAGATATCGTAAGGGGTGTACTGTCATGGACCTCAGGGCGTCGATCTGTTCGGTCACGCGCATGGTTCCTAGCTCTGCGCACATGGCGGCGCCGACACGCCCTGTGACCATGAAGGCTGTGAGAACCGGCCCCAATTCGACAATCATAGCTTTGGCGACCATGAGTCCGGTGGCGCTTTCAAGGCCCATATCTGAAAGTTGGAAAAACGATTGGGCTGCTAGTACCATCCCTGTGGAGAAACCGGTGAAAGCGACAATCGGAGTTGATAGAACGCCAATTTCAAACATCTGATTTCTGATGAGAGAAAGCTGGGGTGGGCGTTTGATCGTAACCCAAAACACGTTGAGCATGAGTACGATGTAATCGCCGAGAGTTTCGATCATATTTCGTAGTGTTTTCGTCATTGAGCTATAGCGACATAAAAAAATTTAGTACTAATTCCACAATATAATGTACTATATACATTAGGTCAAATGCTCAATAATCCTTTTTCCAAAGGAGATTTACCTGCCCTTTGGAATCGTCGTCAACTTCAGCTTGAAATGTGATATATTTACTCAATGAGGTCTCGATGCTTACACAGTTAACATCGGTCATTTGGTTGCTATTGCTGGCTTTATGAGTGCTTTTTCTTCTATTGCGAGAGTAGGACACATAAGTTCCTTCGGAAAGGTATTTTCCAATTTTGAGAGAGACGCCATCATCGTCTTCTCCAGGGGATCCCCCGATCTCTATGCGATCCAGGCCTAGGGTATCTCCTATGCGGGTCATGATATCTGGACCATCGTTACTAGCTGTAGATAGTTTCGTAACAGACTGATTTAACTGAGTTCCTTGAAAGGGAGAGATCTCAGAAGCACCTTTGTTGAACAAAATCCAGGACAGAATTTCTCTTTGGGGCATAGGAGGGGTTGATCGGAAGGAGATGCTCGGGTTGCGAGGGGGTCCTTTGACGATGGCTTCTACTGTGATTCTGTCGATATCCATCTCCGCTATGACATATAGTGTCGCTTTTTTGTCTGGATCACCGGCTAAGGTGTAGGTTCCTTTGTTGATTTTGAATGCTTTTCCTCGGAACAGGTATTTCCCTTCAATAATTTTAAATTCGCCGTGCACTAAGGGGGAGGCGGGGGTTCCCTTAATTTCAGCTTCCCCTTTCCATTCAGAACTTAAACCTCGCCCCTTGACTTTTGCTTTTCCGGGAACATTCAGTTTAACGTCGAGATTTAGAGGCCAGACAGGGGAGTTCTTGCGGAAGCTTGTTGGGGGTTTCTCGCCATCAGGAAGATTGATGTAGGTGATGTCAATGGTGTCCTTGATAGCGGAGATTTTTTCAGGAAGGTGAAATGATGCAGAATGTGTAGTTACTGTTCCCTTCAGTGTAGGGCTGGATACAGGTCCGGTGAGGGTGAGTTCACCGCTGGCAGTGGCTCTAATGTTGTCAAGATGAACAACGGCAGCTTTTTTTATTCGAAGGGCGATATCCAGTGGGAAGCTCTTTTCTCGATCAAGAAGCAACGTTCCGTTTGCTGAGAACTTTCCTCCATTTCCATCTCCGGCTTCGATTTTTTTCAAAGTCAATTTCTGGAGATTTCCTTCTATTGTCGCATTGATATTTGTGAAGATAGTTCCAAACTCTACGCTTTCTAAGATTCCATTGGTGAGTTCAGCTATCCCTTTGATCCCTTCGGTGGAAATGGCTACGTCGATGTCGACTTGTCCAGAAGCATTTCCCAGATCAAAGGCAAGAAATTGCGAAAGCTCTTCTAGGTTGGACGTTAGCCTCAGGTGAGAGGGAATTGGACCTAATGCCTCATCCCAAAAGATGTCGCCAGAAAACCGGTGGTGTTCCTGCTCCGTGAGAAAAGAGAGGTCGAGGCGGCCTTTTAATCCTTGCTCGGTATGGCGTGAGCGAACTTTTGCGGATACGTTGGTAAACATATTACCCCCATAATCGATGAAGTCGCTTTCCAGATTGAGATCTATTTCTGGAGACCAAATGTTCCCAAGGATTTTGCCTCCACCATGAAATTGTCCCGTTGCTGGAAGTTGTTCCGATAGGTCTGAGGAGCTGATGATGAGAGAAGACTCTGTTATTATTCCATCCGTTGTGAGGGAGAGGTTTCCGTCCATAGTAAAGAGACCGTAGGAGGCGTGCAATTGGGGAATTCGACACAGAGACTCCTGAGTAAGCAGGAAGTCTGCGGCAAGAGAGAACTCCGTACCGGAATTGAGTTGAAGGGTGCCTTTCCCTTTATCGTAGGAGATTTCAGCTTCTAACCAGGTCTTAGGGGCTTTTTTTGTATTTAGCGCAAACTTTGCCCAGGCTAGCGAGTCTTCCGGTTTGAGGGATAGAGTTCCTTTGATTTCAATTGGAGAGTTGCGGTTAGAGAATTTTTCACCTTCGATGATGAGGTCGTGGATTTCGAATTCATCGATTAATACTTCGTACGGAATTTTTTCCAGAGTATAGAGACCTACCTGATTTTTGGAGTCCTCAGGAATTTGCAGCAGTTTTATTCCTTCGATATTCAATGAGGAAAAGTGTGCATGGCCTTCCCAAAATGCTATGGGGTAGATTCCAAAGTAGATATGGTCGATTTTGAGTAGAGGCCGGTCATGATCAAACACCGTTACCTCGCGGGCACTCATCTGAAAGGAGGGGAAGAGGTGGATCTCTCCAATTTCCACTTTATATCCGGTTTCCAGTTCGACGCGTTTGATGAGGGTTTTTTTTGCGTAGTTTTTGATAGCTTTTGTTTGTAGCAGGGCGCCAAAAGCGAGAAAGAGAACAACGAGAGTAATAATTAGATTACGAAATGTTTTTTTCATCTCATTAAAAAGCCTGTCCTACACTAAAGTATATCTGAAACGAGTTGTCTACATTTTTACGCCGGTTTAGCGGAAAGGCGATGTCAAGGCGGAGAGGTCCAACCGGAGTATAATAACGGATTCCAAGTCCAATAGATTGCAGCATTTCTTTGTCGAGCTGAGGTAGAGGTGTGGAGTAGACATTTCCTACATCGTAAAACAGCACACTGCCCCATTTCTCACTGGCATGCCACCGCCCTTCAAGGGTGTAAATCATCATGCTGCGCCCCCCTTTGGGGTCGTTGTCCTTGTCAAGAGGGCTCACAGTATAATACTTGTAGCCACGTAGAGTGTTCTCCGATCCCGCATAAAATCGTTCAGAAGAGGGGATATCCTTCTTTCTTGAACCTAAAATCGTTCCAAAACTTGCTTTGGCGGCAAGAATAAACCGCCGATTTCGGCATAGAGGACGATAGATCGAGCCGGTAAGCGTTGTGACTATATAAGCAAATTGTGAATCTAGCAGCTGTATGGTCGGAACTGTCTTTAAGTAGATGCCGTTGCCGCATGTAGGATCCAAAGGGTCATCGACATTTGTCCATTTAAGTTGGAAGGGTGCTTTGAGAAGGTTGAAGCTTCCCTCATTGTCGGCGTCTTCATTTCGAAGGTGTGTATAGGTGCCCCCAAGGGAAACTCGTGTTCTATCATTGAGTTGCCGTTCAAGAATGCCAGAGATGCTATAAGACGTTTTTTCGAAGGCTTCTGTATCATCATGCTCCCAATCTGCAATCCAGAGCAAGTCCTGGCCGGGAGACCCAAAGTCAGGCTTGACATACGTCACTGTTGCCTCCTGAAAGTACTGTAAGACATTGGCGTCGGCACTCAGCTTTTCCCCCATTCCACGAATGTTGCGGTGATCCCACTGTGCTGTAAAACCCCCACCCCTTTGGGTAGAGTAACTCAGTCCAAACCCAATCGTACGCTGGTTTCCTTCCGAAACCTGAATCGTCATCGGAAGTTTGTTGTCTTCGTCAGGTTCTTCGGCATGGGTGATGTTGATAGAGCTGAAAACACCCGCAGCTTCCAGAGCATTGAACGTACAGTCAATCTTAACGGGATCATACTGTTGCCCTTCATGCCAGTAGATTTTTTTTCTGATCAGAGCCTCACAAACACCGCAATTACCCTCGATCGCCGTCCTTCCAAAGTAAGTCAAAGGTCCTGGATCAACCTGAACCGTGACAAAGATCTCTTTGCTCTTTTGATCGGCAGTAACTTCGCGGTCTTTAATTTGTGCTAAAGGATACCCCTTGCTGGCTAAAACGTTGCTAAGGACCTCTTCAGCATCGAGAATATCTTTGGGATAGGCAGGTTTGTTGAGAGATACTCCTAAATGATGCGGCTGAATGTTCAGTGACTCAGGCAGCACCCGGTATCCACCAAAAGGGTAAACAAGACCAGGATCAATTTGGAATACGATCTCAAATGGAGAAGAAGAAAAATTGATAGCAAACTCTACCTTAGCATTATAATAGGCTTGGCTATGTAAAGCCTTGACGAGATTGGGAATGTCCGATTCTGCACGTTGTCGTAGAGCGACCTTGGTCTTGGGAGGTTTATCCTTGTTGGCGATCAGCTGGGAAGCTTCCTTAAGGAGCTTGTGGGTGTCTTTCTGAATTCCTGAAAATTTAACGGTATACTCGTTTGCTGCTTCTAGAGGAAACAGGGGGATCAGAACGGTTAATAGGAATAGAGAAATTACATTTATTCCCGACATAAATTGCAAATTGGTTAGACTTTGGATTCTTAATTCTTCCATTATCGCCCAACTCGGTCATTTTCAACAAGTTCGATTGGTAAGCGTTCAGACAATGCCGTCAACTTAAGCGAGATTTTAAACGCAAAGGCGCCAAGACGCAAAGAAATTTAGGATCCTTAGCGTCTTTGCGCCTCCTAAATAACAAATACTGTCTTCGAACTTTGATTTTAACCACAGATGCACACAGATGAACACAGATCGGAGCTCTTCTGCACGACGACAGCCTATCTGTGTTCATCTGTGGTGCGCCAAGAAGCGTACTGTTTCTTGCTGGTGAAAGTCCAGTCAGGAAAGTGTGGACCACACACATTCTGTATCGAGCCTTGAGCCCTGGAGGTAACAAATGGG
>JAAKFP010000077.1 GCA_011065005.1 Chlamydiota bacterium
TTCATCTCTTTTTTCTCAAAGTTTCGAAAAGGAAAAGAGTGTCAAAATTTAATTTTTGTCAAAAAAACTTATGCGTAAAAGTGTGTTTGTGTCTTTGTGTTGTTATATTTTTGGGACAAGAAATTTCGGGGATTATCGAAAGTAAAATTGTCTGTTTTTGGTCCATTCGTTTCATCCTAGGCCTGACCCCTTGCACGTACGCTGTTTCGAGGGTTTTTTAGGATAGCGCGAAGCCTTTGGAGTGCGCGGAGCAATCCGCGCTTTTCGATGTGGAAAGATCTCTTTTGTCCGCGTATTTTTTCATTTTTTTCTATTGAAGATAACGATCTGATAGGGTCGTACCAGGTATCCGAAAGGGATAACAAGCATATGTGGCAAACGTGTGAAGGGGAATATTCCGATAAGGAGGAAGGCGTTGAGTATATGCGCTTGTACCATGAAAGGTAAGTCTACAATATATTGAATTTGGGGGTTTAGAACCCAGATGGACCGAAGGTAGGGCACGGCAGTTAGAGCATACCAAGAGGAACCCCAGCGGTGGAAGATCGCAATGTAGAGTCCTGTAGCAACTTGAATAAACAGCAAGGTAAAAAGAACATAATCCATGGGGCTTGTGACAACGCGGATGCGATCCTGAGTCAACCTTCTTTCAATGAGCAAAATAAGTCCAAAGAATGCACTTAGTGCAAAAATTAATGCTGTTCCTTCGAGGATATAAAGTCTTAGGGGTACGCTGTTGAAGGCCAGAATCGTTTTGGGGATCATAAAAGCGACCAAATGCCCTAGCAGCACAACAAGGATTCCGAAGTGCCATAGGATTGTTCCTAGGAATAATTTTTTATTTTCCAAAAATTGAGAGGAGAGGCTTGAGATAGAAAATTGGTCGGTAATATAGCGTTGTGTAGTTCCTATAATCGCAATGGACAACACAACATAAGGTAGAATTCCATAAAAGAACAGGTTCATTGCTTCACTCATGAATAGATCCTCCTTTTGCTATCGCTATGGGATGTTCTTGATCCATTTTGATAAACAAGTTCAGTAAAGCTTGGATGACATCACAATAAATGTTTTTTGCATGCACGAAAACTCCATGGATTTTTTTCAGAGAGGGGATAAGGCTCTCCTTGATGATTAACCGGGAGTCTTCGGAATCGTATGAATGTTCGCCAAAGTATTGGAGTATGACAGTTAGACAATCCGGAAGTTCTGCTCCTTTTTCTACGAAGTTGGATTGCTTGTAAATGGTTCGTAGCCGGACCAAGAACTTACTTCTTTTGTAACTGTCGCCGAACAAATGATATCCAACATACAGGCTGCTCGACGGATTGAAGTCGATGTGTTGTGTGTAAAGTTCTTCAAGTTTCGAAAAAGGAATTTGCTGGATGTTGTTCGAAAATTTTTGCAGGTACCTGACGTTAGATGAACCATAACTTTTCAGGTTTTGAGCGCACTGTTCCACATCCTCTTTTAAATTTTGTGTTGGGTATTCCAAAATCTTTGAAAACAACAAAAGGACATTCTTTATTTCTTTCATAGTCATAAGCCTCTTTTTATTTTTACAGGAAAAGCGACCCCAGCTTCTCCTTTGTGTTGGTGGGTGGGCTTGAGCATTTCAACAGCTTCTTCCCTTTTGATGGGAGGAATCACAAAGCGATCTTCTAAGGTAGCAAGAGCTGTCAACCTATAGATCTCTTGTGCTTGCTCGGGGGTGAGATTGGCGTCTTCAAAAAGCTTTTTAGCTTCTGCGGAGTCGACATCATTGACGCTCTTATCTCTTTCGTATAATCGCAACGCAATAAGCTTTTTCATAGCCTGGCGAATGATTGTTTCATTTCCACCTGTGAAAAGTTTAGCCATGTATGAAAGGGGCAAGCGGGATTGCTCTGGATCAGAGAAAAAGGTCTTACTTTCAATATTGTAGGATCCCGATTCATAAGACGCTCTTACCGGTAGTGTGGGCGGCACATAAAACAGTGTGGGAATGGTTCGAAACTCAGGATGCAAAGGGAACGCGATCTTCCATTGTTTGACGTATTTGTATACGGGCGATTTTTGTGCTGGAATGATCCAAGATTCAGGGATTCCCTCCTTTTTGACGGCGTCAATGACTTTTGGGTCAAAAGGATCTAAAATCAAATCCCAATACGCTTCCATCATTTCTGACTCAGGAACTTTGGCACAATCTTCTATGCGATCAGCATCGTAGAATAGAAGCCCTAGGTAGCGAATCCTCCCCACACAGGAGTGGAAACAGGCGGGAGCTTGCCCCGTTTCTAGACGTGGATAACAGAGAATACATTTCTCCGATTTTCCTGTGTGCCAGTTGTAGTAGGTTTTTTTGTAGGGACATCCCGAAACACAAAACCTCCAGCCGCGACATTTCTTTTGATTGATCAGAACGATGCCATCTTCTCCACGTTTGTATATCGCTCCGGATGGACAAGAGGCCACACATGCAGGATTTAGGCAGTGGTTGCAGATTCTTGGTAGGTAGGCAAAAACCAGTCGGTCGAAGGAGAAGAGCTGCAATCTTTCTTCATCAGAGAGGTGTTTTAGATTCGGATCATTTTCTGCGCTGATTTTTGAGCCGGAAAGATCGTCATCCCAGTTGGGTCCTGCTTCGATATCGATATATTTATCAGTTACCATGGAGATAGGTCGAGCTGTTGGCTGATCATCACCTTCGGGAGCGTTGAATAGGTCACTGTAACGGTAGGTGAACGGTTCATAGTAATCATCCATCGTGGGAAGATCGGGATTATAAAACATATTAAGGAAGCTCTTTACCCTGTTGGTGGCTTTAAGTTTCAATTTGCCTTTATCGACAACCCAGCCCCCTCGGTATTTATCCTGATCTTCATAAAGTGTGGGGTAGCCTGTTCCTGGCTTGGTTTCGACATTATTCCACCACATATATTCGGCACCTTTGCGGTCGGTCCAAATATTTTTACAGGCGATGCTACATGTATGGCAGCCAATGCATTTATCTAAGTGAAATAATGTTGCAATTTGTGCTCTTGGTCTCATATTGATTCCTTACCACTCCGGTTTTTGGTCTAGACGTCTGACATGGATAAAAGTATCCCGATTCACTCCTGTTGGTCCCCAGTAGTTGAAATGGTAGGTGAATTGTCCATATCCCCCTACCATTAACAATTGCTTTAACCGTACTCTAGTCAAACTGTTATGTCCTCCTGCGCGTTTATTATTTCTTGCAGGGGATTTGGGAACAGAATACGTTCTTTCCGGTGAGTGGTAGATGATTGCTATTCCCGGGGGAATGCGTGCACTCACAACAGCTCTGGTGACCATGACACCATTGTCATTGGTGACTTCTACCCAATCGTTATCATGGATTCCTACGGATTCTGCATCCTGAACATTCAACCAACAGGGTTCGATTCCTCTTCCTAGTGTCAACATCCGATTATTTTCTGAAAAGGTTGAATGGATATGCCATTTCCCGTGAGGTGTTAGATAGTTGAGGAGCAAGGTTTGGTCCCTGCGTGGATCATTTCCTAAATCCCCATATTGTTGGTGATCGGGTTTTGGCTTGTAGGTGGGCAAATGCTCGCCGAACTCTATATACCCTTGATGATCTAAGTAAAAATGCTGACGTCCTGTTAGGGTTCGCCATGGCACTTTCTTATCAATGTTGATCGTAAAAGGAGAATACGCTCGTCCTTTGTTCATGATTCCCGACCAGCTGGGGCTCGTTAAGAGTCTTCTCGGTTGTGCTACTATATCGGAGAAAGTCATCCGGACATCGCGTGTGCTCTCGACTAGATCTGTCAAAGGCAATCCCACCTTCTCTTCATGGTTTTTATAGGCACGATAGCCAAGTTCTCCATTGCATTCTGGAGCCATCTTCATGATGATATTCGAAGTGTTAACAGCGGTTTCGAGTGAAGGATACGTCTCCCCACCCCATGTCTCTGTTGGACCTGTTTGAACTTCTTCGTCATAAAAGTCGTCAATACTCCAGCTAGCACCATGGGCACCAAGGCCAAGTTTTTTGGCTGCAGGGCCATAGCTGATAAATCTGTTGTATAGGTTTTTATAATCGCGATCGACGACAACAAAATCTGGCATGGTCTTCCCGGGAATTGCCTCACACTCACCTTTTCGCCAATCTAAGATTGTGGGTTGTGCAATCTCTGCTGGTGTATCATGAGCTAGTGGGACTGCAACAACATCTTTGATGGTGTCATCAAAGTATTTTTCAGATAACTCACTAAATTTCTTTGCCAACGTTTTAAAAATGTCCCAATCAGATTTAGATTCCCAGCTTGGGGGAACTGCTGCCTGAAGGGGATGGATATAAGAATGAAGATCGGTAGAGTTTAGATCATCTTTCTCGTACCACATGGCTGCAGGCAATACGATATCGGAATAAAGTGCTGAGGTGTCCATCCTGAAATTTAGATCGACAATAAGATCCATTTTCCCTTCTGGAGCAATCTTATGCCATTTGATATCTTTCACAATATCTTCGGCCTGCTCATCCTTGATCGCATTGCTATGGGTGCCTAGATAATGCTTGAGGAAAAACTCATGCCCTTTGGCGCTGGACATGATGGCATTACCACGCCAAATGAACCATGTTCGTGGCCAGTTGGATTCTGCATCGGGATCTTCGATAGAGAATTTTAGTTTTCGACTTTTGACTTGATCGACGACATATTCTCTAATGTCTTCATCGGAAGATTTTCCTGCACTGATAGCTTCCTGAACGAGATCTAAGGAGTTCTTTTCAAATTGTGGATAGAAGGGCAGCCAGCCCGAAAGGACAGCTTGGACATTCATGTCTGCAGCATGCTTGTTGGTGAGTTCGGAGTCTTTGGGCATGGTATGGTATACATTCTGATTCGTGTCATAACGCCACTGATCCGAGTGAATGTAATGCCAGGAGGTTGCGTTTTGCAGGCGAGGGGGTCTTGCCCAATCTAGTGCCATAGCAATATTGGACCAGGATCCCATGGGGGCTAATTTCTCTTGTCCAACATAGTGCGCTAGTCCACCTCCATTTTTTCCGATACTTCCGGTCAACATGAGACCTACAATAGCTGAACGATAATTAAGGTTGTTGTGGAACCAGTGATTGATGCCAGCTCCAATGATGATCGTATTTTTTCCACCTGTTTTTTCTGCTGAAGTTGCAAATTCTCTAGCAAATTGAATGACGGTATTCTTATCGATGCCGGTATACTGTTCTTGCCAGGCTGGGGTATAGGTCTGTTCGGCGTCATCATAGTTTGCAGGGTAGTCTCCTTGGAGGCCTCTGCTGACACCGAATTGAGCCATGAGTAGGTCAAAGACAGTGGTGACAGTAACCGTTCCTTTAGAGGTTTGAATTTTTTTGACGGGTACCCCTCTTTGATTGATTTTGTCATGAGAGAAGTCATGAAGTTTGATGGAAACCACGTCGTCACTCTCATCAATAAAGGAAAGAACGGGGTCAATCTCTTTTCCATCGACAGCATCTTTGAGTTCTAAATTCCATTTTCCCTTTGTTTTACCCCAACGGTGTCCTACACTGCCTAGGGGCATTTTGCATTCTTTTGTGATCGAATCAAAAATGAGAAATTTCCAGTCGGCATTTTCTTCTTGGGCATATGGCTCCAAAACTTCTGCTCTCAAACATCTTCCTGGCTTGAAACCGTCGCCATCTTCCTCAATTTCAATAAGGAAAGGGCAATCGGAATATTGCTTGATATAGGCTATGAAATCGGGGACCTGTCGATCGACATAAA
Source organism: Chlamydiota bacterium (assembly GCA_011065005.1). Lineage (GTDB taxonomy): Bacteria > Chlamydiota > Chlamydiia > Chlamydiales > Waddliaceae > JAAKFP01. The sequence continues at coordinate 5,757 of JAAKFP010000077.1, forward strand.
ACTCTTTCAAGATGACGTGATCTACTGCCATCCAAAAAGCACCATCTTGTCCAGCATTGACAGGGATCCACCAATCGGCATATTTAGACACTTGACTGAAGTCTGGAGAAAAGACGACGAACTTTGCGCCCGCTTGTCGAGCTTCAGAGATAAAGTGGGTGTCGGGGGTGCGGGTCATATTTATATTGGAACCCATGGCGATGATAAATTTAGAGTTGTACCAATCTGCACTCTCTTGAACATCGGTCTGATCTCCCCAAATTTCGGGTGATGCGGGGGGTAGGTCACAATACCAATCGTAAAAACTGAGGTTGACACCACCCATCAGCTGTAAAAATCGGGAACCGGCAGCATAGCTGACCATAGACATTGCAGGAATCGGAGAAAAACCTGTAACACGGTCGGGTCCATGTTTTTTTATTGTGTAGATACATGATATCGTAGAAATTTCTACGGCTTCATCCCAGGAAGCTCTGCGGAAGCCACCCTTCCCTCTAGCTTTTTGATAACGTTTTCTCTTCTCAGGATTTTCAACAATACTGGCCCAAGCCTCTAGTAGGTCTGAATGTTCATCCTTGGCATCACGCCATAGATCGAGTAAAGTTCCGCGGATATAGGGGTATTTGACGCGAATAGGGGAGTAGCAGTACCACGACGCAGATATCCCTCGTTGACATCCACGTGGCTCATAAGAGGGTAAGTTGGGATCGAATTGCGGGTAGTCCAGGGCTTGCATCTCCCAGGTTACAATCCCTTCTTTGACATAGACCATCCAGCTGCATCCACCTGTACAGTTGACACCATGAGTGGTACGAACAGTTTTATCATAAGACCAACGGGTACGATACAACTCCTCCCATTCCCTAGTTTCCGGATCGTTAATTTCTTTTATCCAGTTCATTTGCGGCTCCTTTCAATCAAATCCTTTCGAACGCTTTTCAGTCGTTTAAACCAAAAAGCTTCTGTAATGAAAAACAGTGCGATTACACCAAAAATACCCAATACGACAAACCAAATTTTACTCTTGCTTTTCTGTTGCGTATTTCGTGTTTCCTGTATGAAAGTGACGACGTCGTTGATTTCATCGGCCTCTAGAGGTTTGTCGGCATAGATATCTTTCATTACCTTGTAGTTAACATTAGTCAGTGAAGATGCGATCTCTACAGAGGTTAGGTCGCTTGTCAGTAAATCTTGGCCAAGAGTTCCCCCACCAAAAAGACCGAGTCCTGGAAGATGGTGACAGGCCAAGCAAGAGGATCCCTTATTTTTAAAGTTCAATTCTCCTATGTACAACTTACGGCCTCGGTCTACATCGCCTCCACCTTGTTCGGCAGCCTTGGCCATAGCTTCGGCAACGACAGCTTTTCCTTCAGCAGGACTTTCGAGGAATTGGAGAATTGGCTCGACTTCGTTTGCTGGAATTCCAGGATTTTCCATCACCCGACCAAATTTTTTCGCTAATTCATTGGCAACTTTGTCTCCCGACTTGACCAATCCTTCTGGATCTAAAATTTGTTGATAGACCCACTGTTTCTCCCTGCGTTGTAAAACATCTTTAAGGTCGGGGCCTTTTCGGTCTCCATCACCAATGGTATGGCAAGAACTGCAATTTTTATAAAAACTGATCAGCCCGGGATATTGTTCGGCGTCGACAAAGTTCTCCCATCCAATAGCTCCTGCAGCGGAACCGAGGGCGATTTTTGGCAACTGTCTTATGTAGGCAACAAGGTCAGCAATGTCTTGTTCTGTGGCTTCGGGCTCCAAAGTGGTCAACGCTGACATTTCTGAGTTTTCCCTTCCCTTTCGAATCGTTTCGGCAATAAAGGCGTCAGAAACATTGTTTTGGAATATGGGATTTCTAAGGTTAGGGCTTTTCACTCCTTCTCCGTAAGAGCCGTGACATTCAACACATGCTTTCTGGAAAAGAGCTGCCCCGCGCTCTTTGTCCCCCTGAAGTTTGAGAGCAGCAAGTTCTTCGGTTTCTCCAAACTCTTGGATGTAGCTTACAATCTTTTCGATCATGGACTCAGATAATCCACTTTCGAATGAAGGCATCATCGTTCCAGGGTGACCTTTACGAATTGTTTCGAGGATGTAGTCTTTAGGTGCCGTTCTAGTAAAATCGTTATTTAAAAGTGTTGGAAAGTATCTATTGTATTGCTTATCCAGCTTGCCGCGGATGGGGCTATCCGAAGGTCCATGACAGGCTCCACACATCTGATTGAAGAGCTGCTCTCCATTCAATTTCTCATAGCCAGAGTGATCGGCAATGAATTCATACCGGTCTTGTGGCGTTCTGGCTTGTGAATAGGCTTGCTTTCCCTTAAGAGCAAGCATCAGCGTTGTCAGGTCTTTGGCGTCAGAATCTGTCATCTCCTGTTTTTTCATCTCACTATCAGGGACAATCAGCTGAGGGTCGAGGAAATGCTGCTTTAGCCAATTCCAGGTACTATGCTCACCATCCAAATGTTGCATCGTATAGTGATGTTCCGAAAATGTTCCCTGTTTGTCTATCGGTTCCCCCAGGGCTCCTCCAAAGCCATAGGTGACGTGGCAACCTTGACAGCCTAAGGTTTCCATCAACTCTTTTCCGCGAGCAAGATTTGGAGCCTCGTTTATCACTTTCTTTGGATCGTGGCACGTGCCACAGCTGCTCTGGATATATTCTTCGGGAAGAAGAGGGTTTTCCCAATAAGCCTCACTGCCGGGTTTGGCATGTGCCTCTCTTTTGTTCAAAGCTCTTCCCTGTCCTCCGTGGCAGATCACACACCCAAACTTATCGGAAGGGTGGTGTTCCAGATAGTTTCCCGGATGGGTTTTATAAGGGTTGATCTCTTGTGCCATTTGAGGGTTGTCAATACCTGCGTGACAGGTAATACATCGATCGATCTCATTTAGGTCTTCGATGTAATTCTG
>JAAKFP010000078.1 GCA_011065005.1 Chlamydiota bacterium
AGCTCTTCAGTTGCGAGGCGCAAATCTGCAGTCAACTTATTAGTTTCCAAAGATTTGCAACAAAGCAAGTGAAGATGATAGGACAGCATAAATGTAAAAGTTATTTTTTCTAGCTTCCTTAGCTTAAGTTGTAGCGTCGGGCGGTGATGTATTTCTCTTGCCATTCTGGGTCGTGAAAATCGCAAATTTGGATGACATGAGGTCCAGATTTATTGGTGGTTACGGAATGAATAAATTTGCCGTTTCCTAAGTACATTCCTACATGCGAAATTTGCGGTGGATGGCTTCCCATGAAGAGAAGATCCCCTCGCAGGAACTCTTCTTCAGGGACTTGTTTTGCGAACGATACATTGGTCTGGTCTACCGAGTCTCTGGGGAGAGAGATTCCTACCTGTCTGTAGAGCATCTGCACAAAGCTAGAGCAGTCGAAGCCAAAGCTGGAATTTCCTCCCCATTTATAGGGAATTCCTAGAAATCGTTTGCTGAATTCGACCATTTCGTCGATCGTGAAAAACTTGGGGTCCACTCGAAGATCGCCACTCTGCACCCACGCAGATTTCCCATCAACCAGACGAATGGGTATCCAATGTCTATGAAAGTCTTTGAAATCATCTGGGATCTCGACTTTCGCTTCAAAAGGTAGGGTGACCGCCGGTGGGTGGGGTGTTGTATCATCTACCCAGCAGACATGGGTCCAAAGAGCTTCGACCTGAGCGATATTTTGGGTGGAGGGATAAGGAGAGTTTTTAGTGATCATCTCCTCACCCTTAATCCATCCCTGGTACCCGTCCGCGGTTTGGATGCATTTCCATGTTTCTTTTTCTCTAAGAATCGAGATTTCGCTGCCATAAATCGCCTGTGAGACGATCTCACTCATTGGGTTAGGCGCAGCGTGTATGTCTACGACGCTTTTGTTCGCGTACGTGTAGTGGTTTCCCATATTTTAAACTCTAATCTGTGTCTGTCTGTGTTCATCTGTGGTTAAAAATTTAGTCGAATTCTATGTCATCATTTTCTTCTGGATTTTCTTCGAAGAGGATGAGCTCCGCCCAAAGTTGATGGCGCCATTCCTCGAGAACACAGTTATTCGCTATCAGTTGTGCTTTATAGGTCAAAAGCCCTCCCTTTTCACAGTATTCTTTATCGAGTAGATAATAGATGTAAGTCCCGCTCGTCTTTCTTACGTGGATCCACTTTTCTTCCTCTTCTCTATTGCGGAATCTGAGAGTGAGTTTGATATATAGAGGGTGGTATCTCGTATGCTTTCGAGGAATGGTCCACGATAGGATCAGTCTTTGTCCTATGGGAGGATTGTTGAGGAAAGGGTCGGGAGTTTTGACGTAGTAGCTGGCAAGGGTTTCGTGACTCATGTAGTCCGTATGGATCGACATCATATCGCTGTTACAGGATAAAAGGCATAGTGCTAAGAGAGTCGTTACGAGGCGCAACGGAAAGGATAGAAGTGTATTTCTCCTGGGATGAGCATCAGGATTACACCAAGGCTGTTTCTTTTGCTCCGTCATCTTGTAGGCTATCTTTTGTATTGTTCTTTCTTTTTTTCTTAAGTTGCAACGCAGCTTCTAGGACCGCTTCTTCCGTTGTGTTCCAGTCCATGCAAGAGTCTGTTAGTGAGACGGCGTATTCCAGCTCTTTGGGGTTAGGGCTCAATGGCTGATTTCCCGCATGAAGATGGCTTTCGAGGATAACTCCTCTGATAGATTTGTTGTGATCAACAATTTGATCGATGACCGACCGCAGGACAACAGGCTGGTGGTTATAGACTCCTCGCGAGTTGTCGTGAGAGCAATCGACGATAAGCTGTAATGGAAGCTGTGCTTTGCGGAGCAAATTCAAGGCTTGCCGGATAGAGGAAACATCATAATTGGGGGCTTTTTCCCCTCCGCGTAAGACGATATGGCAATTAGGGTTACCCTCCGTATGTATCAATGCTGCACAACCCACTTCGTTAATCCCGATATAGGAATGTGGTTTTGCAGCGGTTAGAACGCCATTGATTGCGGTTTCGACATTGCCCTCTGTAGTGTTTTTAAAAGCTACGGGCATTGGAAGGCCTGAAGCTGTTTGTCTGTGGATTTGTGAGGATGATGTGCGTGCGCCAATGCAACCCCAGCTGAGCAGGTCTCCAAAGTAATGTGCAGACACAGGATCAAGGATTTCTGCTGCTGCGGGAACTTGGAGGTCTGAGAGGGTGAGTAACAATTCCCGCATCCAGCGAAGGCCGGTGTTCATGTCGTGGGAGCCATTCAGGTGCGGGTCGTACATCATTCCTTTCCATCCAAATGATGTTCGAGGTTTTTCGAAGTAAACACGCATTACGACGAGAAATGTATCAGAGACCTCTGTGGCGAGCTCTTTCACTTTTATAGCATATTGCTCCGCGGATTTAAGATCGTGGATGGAGCAAGGTCCCATGATCAACAGGAGGCGCGGGTCTGTGCCGTTCAGGATCTGGATTATCTGCTGTCGGGTCTGTTCAATGAAATGTGTTTGTGCTATCGTTGCCGGCAATTGTTGCTTGAGTTCTCTTGGCGAGACCAATGGCTCGGAACGAGTTGAACTGAAATAATAAATTTTTGACATCGTAACGACTCGGATCTATGATTTAGTAATGGTCAACAATAGCAAAATAGAAGATTTTTCGCACAGTCTCATGATGAAAATGAAACAATATCTTAATGATATCCAGAAAGATTTTGAAAGAAGGTTTTCCACTGGCCCGAAGCTGATCGTAAAATATAAAGAGCGGGGAACTGCTGAAAAATTCTCGGTTTCCTATGGGGGAGGGGTGGTGACCTTAGAGGCCCAAAGCCTTAAAGCTGCTGTATTTGGGGTAGAGCAGCTCAATATTGGGGTAAAGAGCGGACACTTGGGAGAAAGTTTAGGAGAAAGGGTTTCGAAGTTTCCATTGCGCCCCTTATGGTTGACATCTTTTGGAAGGTTGGCAGAGCTGCCATTTGGCGAAAAACTCGAAAGTATTTGCAGGGGAGTGGTACAGCTAGGGTATAATGCAGTGTGTTTGCCTTGCCATGAGGATGAGATTGAGAAAAATGAATTTGACAAGTTAGAAGTATTTCACGACTTTGGAATTCAGGTCATTTTGAAGCTGGAAATTGATCAATCGGAAGGGGAATGCCTTCTGGATCACCATTTCAGAGAAAAAGTTCAAGATTTTGTGCATTCCCTTCAGCAAGTTTCTTGTGTAGATTACATTTTTTGGGAAGGAACTTTCACACAAAGGGAGTTTCAGCAGCATTCAGAGGCACAGGATCTCTTGTTGTCCGATATGGCAATAAGAGAAGTGAGAATTTTGGAAGAAGCACTGCTAGAACAAAGGAGCTTAATCTATTACCTTCCCTGTGAAGATTTGCTATCTGCTCAAGAGCAAGCCCCTTGGTTTTCTTCTTTTTGCGATGACGTGGGAAAAAATACGATCGTCGCTTTTTCCGCCGTCGCGGGTGATCCTGCTTTTGATCATCAACAGCCTCACCCCTTCTGGGAAATATTTCGTCAAAGTTTAGATTCTCTCTACACTCCACTGTTGCCCATCGTAAATATTGGTGCAGTCAAGCAGGGTGAGTGCCTGTGGCCAACATTGAGTCTCGACCTTATCAATCGATATTTGTTGCCATGCAATCGGCATCACTTCCTGGGAGTGTTGTCTCTTACACCATCTCTGCCAAAAGCAACATCTTTTCTCTCTTGCAACCTTTGGGTCGCTTCACAAATTCTTTGGGGGCAATCTCAACCGGAGCGTCTTGTTGAAACATGGTTTGCGGCCTATCGTCCCGAGCTGAATAGGTCCGGTTTTGTGGAGACCCTAAAAGAGATCCGTCAAGTGGCCTTAGGAATTAGCTTTTTGCGTTACTCCTCCAATGAAGGAGAACTCTCAAAAGAAGAATGCCGAGCTCAAGCGGAAAGCTTGTTAGCTCAGTTGAGACGTTTGCAAATTGTGATCGAAAACAGCGAGACAACACGAAATCAAGAAGATGACAAGCTCACCTTTAAAGAATACTTTACCTTTTTCGCTCGCGATGCTCGACGCATCATTCTCCATTTTCTTCAGTGTAATCATGTGTCTGTAGCGAATGTGCTCAATGGGGAGGATATGCTGGAATCTTTTTGGACAGCAGTTAACCAGCCATCGGGTGGGGGGATCTTAGCTGGAGTCAAGCCCACACTCTTCGAAGAACCAAATAAAGGTGAAGAGGGGAGCGCTATGCGAAAAATCTACGAGGAAACGACATTGAACGGTTACGTTGAAACACAGAGACACAGAGACGCAAAGGGATAAAGAGAATAAATTCTTTTTTTATTTCTCTTTTTTCTCTGTGCTTCTGTGTTTTCAATTCCATTTCAAGCTTCTGCTCCATTGAGTTGAGGTCTGAACGCAATAAGGTCGATTTTACTTGTTAAAAAATCAACTTTACATTATTATAGATCAAAAATAGTCTTTACGGCTGTAAAATTTAATTTAATAAGTAAATTCAATAAATAAATCACCATGGGTCCTTTTTATTCCTACATAAATCAAGTTAGAGATTGGATTTGGGGAGCGCCCACGTTAGCTCTGCTTATTGGAACAGGCGTCTATCTGACCTTTATCTTGCGGGGGTTGCAGTTCCGTTATCTTTGGTATGGAGTAAAACAGATTTTTGCAAAACGAAAGGAAGGGTCCATAGGTGATATCAGTCATTTTGAAGCATTAATGACAAGCCTTGGCGGAGCTATTGGAACAGGAGCCATCGTCGGTGTTTCGACAGCGATCGCTATTGGTGGTTTGGGTGCATTGTTCTGGATGTGGGTTATGGCCTTCTTTGGGATGGCAACAAAATATTCTGAATCCCTCTTAGCAGTGAAATATCGGGAAATAGATAAGAGAGGGGAGATGATTGGCGGCCCCATGGAGTATATGGAAAAGGGGCTTGGGAAGCGTTGGATGGCGATACTTTTTGCCACCTTCGGCTCTGTTGCAGCTATTGGAACGGGTAATCTGGTTCAGGTAAATTCCATTGCAGAAGCTGTAAGCTCGATTTGGTTTATGAGCCCTTGGATAACAGGTGTCGTTCTTGCGGTCATTACAGGTCTTGTTCTTGTTGGAGGGGTGCGAAGCATTGGACACTTTACCGGTGTCTTGGTGCCGATCATGAGTCTTTTTTACATTGGTGGTGGGGTTATTATCATTTTCCTACACATAGATCAGGTCCCTTCAGCGATAGGAATGATTATCTCTAGCGCCTTCCATGGACAGGCAGCAACCGGTGGGTTTATGGGAGCAAGCGTGATTACTGCTATCCAAATGGGAGTCTCTCGGGGTGTATTTTCGAATGAAGCGGGCCTTGGCATTTCTTCGATTGCTGCAGCTGCGGCGAAGACCGATGCCCCTGGGCGGCAAGCTATGATTACAATGACGGGTACGCTTTTGTCTACGCTAATTGTGTGTACAATCACTGGCCTGGTGATCGCAGTAACGGGAGTTTTTGGTCAGGTGGACGAATCTGGAAAAATGATCAACGGAGCTGTCATGGCGATAGGGGCGTTTAATTCGGCGATCAGTGGTGGGAATTATATCGTTTCCATCGGACTGATTCTCTTTGCTTTTTCCACCGTCATTGCTTGGGCCTATTATGGGGAAAAGTGTTTTGAATATCTTTTTGGTGAGAAGGCTGTCTACTACTATCGAGTATTGTTTGTCGTGTTGATTATTCCGGGCGCTGCTCTCGATTTGGAGTTGGTTTGGGCTTTCGCTGATATATCTAACGGATTGATGATTATTCCAAATCTGATTGCTTTGGTTGGACTTTCCAAAGTGATTGTTTCGGAAACGCGCTCTTTTATTATTACTTCTGATCTTGAGACGGGAAAAAAGCAACATGGAATGGCTTAATACGATTTATCATTACGTTTGGGGTATTCCAATGCTTTTGTTGCTGATCGGTAATGGCCTCTTTCTGACGATTTCATTACGGGGGCTTCAGTTTCGATATCTCCCCTATGCATTGAAGCTGGTTTTTTTTCCTGATAAGGAGAGAGATAAAAAAGCTCAAGGGGACATCAGCAATTTTGAATCTTTAATGACGGCATTGGCAGGATCGATAGGTATCGGCAATATTGCAGGAGTGTCAACGGCGCTTGCTGTGGGAGGGCTTGGTGCTTTGTTTTGGATGTGGGTTATGGCCCTGATTGGTATGGCGACCAAGTATGCCGAAGCTATTTTAGCGGTAAAGTATCGTATTACAGATGACCGCGGAGAGATGTGTGGCGGGCCGATGCACTTCATCGAACAAGGGCTCGGATGGAAATGGCTCGCATCGAGTTTTGCTCTTTTCGGCGCTGTGGCAGCTTTTGGTGGCGGCAATATGATTCAAGCAAACTCTGTTGCCGACGTGATGGACCGAATGTTTCATGTTGATCCCTTGTGGACAGGAATCGTTCTAGCAGTCGTTACAGGCTCGATATTGCTTGGAGGCATAAAAAGTATTGGGAAAGTTGCCGCCTACTTAGTACCATTTATGGCTATTTTTTATATTTGTGGTGGATGTGTTATCCTTTTCAAGTGTTACGAGCGTGTACCCGCAGCTTTTGTTTCCATTATTAAACTTGCATTCACGGGGCAGGCAGCTTTTGGTGGCTTTGCAGGTTCGACAATGCTTATTACGTTGCAAGTTGGCCTTAGCCGTGGATTAATGACGAGCGAAGCAGGACTCGGAACCGCCTCTATTGCTGCTGCGGCTGCTAAGACGGACACACCCGGGCGTCAGGCGATGGTTTCTATGACCGGGAGCTTTATTGCTACAGTGATTCTTTGCAGTGTAACAGGTCTCGTCCTGGCGGTTACTGATGTTTTTGGTGCGGTCGGCTCCGATGGTAAGCTTTTAAATGGCGCTTCTATGACGATGACTGCTTTTCAGTCTGTCATCCCCTGGGGAGGGTATATCGTTACCATTGGGCTTGTACTCTTTGCGCTGACGACGTTATTGGGCTGGGCGTATTACGGAGAAAAATGCTTGGAGTACCTCTGTGGAACAAAGGCGATTCCAATTTATCGAGGACTATTTATTTTGGTGATCATTCCAGGTGCCGTTCTTGATTTGGAGCTGGTTTGGAAAATTTCAGATATTACAAATGGCTTAATGGCTTATCCGAACCTCATTGGCATCACAGCACTTTCTAGTGTTGTTGTTGCTGAGACACGGGATTTCTTATCTATTGTTAAAGAGGAAAGAGTTGTTGAAGCCGGCGTTTAAAAGGAATCTAAAAAGGAGAGGGTAAAACCATGTTTCAATTTCGTTTTTTTCTGTTGCTTCTTGTTTTCGCTACTAGTGCGGGGTTTGTTAAGGGAGAAGAGCAACCGGATTTCATCGTAGAAGGAGATGTAATACTGAAGTCGTGGTGGCATTCGGGAAGGTCGCCGATACGAAAAAAAACCTTTTTTGAAGTCGATCCAATGATTACTCCTACCCATCGCTTTGTTGTTGATGCTGATTTTCAGTTCAGAATAGAGACTCCTCCCACCCGGAAAATTGGACATGTTGAAAGTATTGCTGCATTGGAGCCTCCCGCTGATTTTATTCTGGTACCTGGAAATATCACTTACAGCGCTCAATATTTCGGTTGGTTTGGAGTTTCTGAGGACCAGTTAGGACATTTTATTGATGCCGTTGTCGACCCCTTAGAGGCTGCAGGCTTGGAAGTGCATGTATGCCTTGGAGACAGTGACGTAAGTTATGGTGTCTTGGATTGGATAAAGGCGAGAGAAGGGGGATTACGATACAGCTTCCTGTATGGTGGCGTGCGTTTTATTTGCTGTGGCATGTATCCCGATGCGGAAACAGTTGAATGGCTGAAGACGATATCCAACGACCTTCCCGTAGTTGTTTTTTGGCATCATAATGTGAGCGGAGCTTATAGTGCGGATAATGATGCTCCTGGAGGGCAGTGGTGGACAGAAGAGGAGAGGAAGGCGGTATTTGATGTGCTTACCGTAAGGTTTGATACGAAAGCCGTGTTTGTTGGCCATTGGCAATATTCTACGATATACTATTACCGAGGTATTCCCGTGGTTTTGGTAGGTGGAGACAAGTTTTGTGTCACGGATATTGATTCCGAGAAAAATCTCCATTTTTCTCTTGAGAAGTAGTGAAACAAGTCATAACCACAGAGATCACAGAGAGAGAGAAATTAATCATTATTTCTCTCTCTGTGTTCTCTGTGGTTAAATCCTCTGATTACAAGGTACCTATCTTCTTGAGATGTAGATTGTCTTCTCGACAGTAGTATGAACTTTTCCTTGTTCATATCCTCAACATATACTATTTCTATTTTTTTTATGTAGTATTTTGTCCGATTTTGTAGTATTTTGTCTGATTTTGTAGTATTTCAATAAAAGGGGCCGGGGTCTGTGATGCGCGATTCTCTTATCGAAAAATGGAATTGTTCCATGATGCTTAACAAGTTTGTGAGATAAACTGTACAGAGAATCGCACATCGCAGCCCCGGCCCCTTTCCTTGAATTTCCCTCTTATGAGGTCAGGAGTTCTGAGATTAGAGCTCATTCCGTTGTCGATATTGCTGCCTTAAGCAGTGGCTTCGACTTTGAATATTTGTATACAGCCTGAAGGGCTGGAATTGCAACAGCCTAGGGC
>JAAKFP010000079.1 GCA_011065005.1 Chlamydiota bacterium
GCCTACTGCTGAGAAAGGTGCTGAACATTATCAAGCCCCACCTGAAAATCCCGCGGCTATTGAAGCTTCCGATGTCGCAACCCTTGAGAGTGGATACCAATAGACCTCCGATCAAAGGGCCGAAGGCCTGAAACTGGATAGCCCAGGCAGTAGTGAAGGGAGCTTGCGACCGGAACGGGGGCCTGGGTAGACAAACGCACAAAGACGAGCCCTGAAAGGGAGACACAACATAATGCCATCATTGTATCTGGAGTTTAGCATAGGCAAGAGTGAGGGTCAGGCCTAGGATGGCACAGAAGGGCATTTTTGAGAGAAAAATCAATTTGATTTTACCCCTAATTCCTGGACCATATTTTACAACTCTTCTGACGCCCTACGGGCTAAATCTTTATTGGAACGTGTCCCATGGTTGGACTCCGTCCTTACCATGGGCTACCATCTCACGCTCTACGAGCTATTCCCTCAATGGCGGACAAAATCTGGTAGGAAAGGGGCCGTAAGATTTATCCGAATTTTCCGATAATCATTAAAGGAAAAGCCTATAGTCGGTCTTAAAGACCTTCGCCAATCTTTTGGCAATATTCTTCCCGATAGACCGGTGTCCTCTCTCCATTTTGCTGATGTTGTACTGAGATACACCGATCATCTCGCCCAGTTCTTTTTGGGTAAGACCATCCCGTTTTCTGGCGCCAGCGAGCAACACGGACCTTTTAGGCCTGTCGCCAAAGGAGTCTTTGAAAAATTCGTCTGCCGTGACGAAAGCCTCTTCAATTCGGGAACTTTCGGTTTGCTTAATATGGTGCTTTCTCGTGTGTCCCAACATAATACACCTCGATAATTTTGTTGTTCTTGTCTACCACCCAACAAGCCACATAGGTAGGGCGGCCTTTTTTTATATGACAATGGTAGGACAGGTACCCTAATTTTGAGTAATTCGGCCAGTTAGGTGTTTCGGGGCCTTTTTCTAGTTCAGATATCAGAAATTGCAGGGTTTCCAATACGTGTACCGGCAGCTTTTTATAAGCTCTTTTATTTACCGATACTGTCCACTTCACCTTTGTCATAACTTTATTATATGTCATTTCTTGACATATTGCAAGGGAAATCTGTGAACTCAATGGTCTAAGGAAGCTAGAAAAAATAACTTTTACATTTATGCTGTCCTATCATCTTCATCTGCTTTGTTGCAAATTCTTGAAAACTAATAAGTTGTCTGCGAATTTGCGCCTCGCATCTGAAGCGCTGAGTCACCAGAAACGCACAACTTATTTCTGCACGAGCCCTAAGTGGTGAATAATACAACAATGCCAATGCTATCCTTGAAAGATATTGGGAAATGTGTTAAACTTTGTTTTATAACCCTATTGATTGTAAAAGGCTTAAGACCTCTATGGAGTCACTGATCAGTTTCGCCTGTGAACATGCACACTCAGCACATTGGTTTTTTTTTCTGCTAATCATGCTCGCAGGATTAAATCTTCCAATTAGCGAAGATATCGTCCTCATCACCGCCGGAGCACTGGCTAGCACCTGTATCCCTGAACAAACCTTTCATCTTTTTGCATGGCTCTTTTTCGCTTGCTGGTTCTCAGCATGGGAAGCCTATTGGTTAGGACGACTCCTCGGCCCAAAGCTCTACAACATCAAATGGTTTAGCTATATTTTAACCCTAAAAAGGATAGAACGCCTACACCACTTCTACGAAAGATTCGGCTTCCTAACATTTATGGTCGGTCGTTTCATCCCTGGCGGCGTTCGAAATGCTCTGTTTATGACCTCAGGTCTTGGTAAGATGCCATTTCACAAGTTCATCCTCAGAGACCTTCCAGCCTGTCTATTATCCGTAAGTGCTCTCTTCTCTCTAGGATATTTCTTTGGACAAAACACCCAAGCGATTACTCACTTCTTTAAAACCTATCAAACTGTTGCGTTGCTATTGATCCTGTTAGGCATTCTCCTCTATTTCGGGTACTCCAAGATGGCGTTGCGTAGTTCATCACAGAGAAGACGTGAGGAAAATTTCAAACAGTGATCCAGCAGAAACTCTTCTTTTATCACAAACCTCGCCCACCACAACCACCAATGTGTTTTTGTAGGAAAGCTGTTATGCTTCCTGCACAGTAACCGTTCAACTCTTGATTTTAATTGGATGTAATTGATTAAATTTCTCTATCCCCCAAAGGAAAATCGTGATTTTTATGGCACTGTAGGTTAAAATCAGGAATTTAGATACATACAAGTAGACTATTTCCTATATGGTTACCATACCCAACATTATTTCGCTGATTCGCCTTCCTCTGGCTTTCCTTTTCCTAACGCAGAGCATTGCCTATCGCACCATTGCCATCCTATTAGCTATGATCAGCGATGGATTAGACGGTTTCATCGCCCGTAGATATCACCTGTCTAGCAAATTTGGCACCCTGCTGGATCCTCTATCAGACCGCTTTTTTGTTTTTTTCGTTATCGGCATTCTCATCCACGAACAATCCCTTTCCTTTTGGGAAGCAAGCGCCCTCATCTGCCGAGACTTTTCTGTCATACTTTTCGGGTTATATCTCGTCTTTACCGGACAGCTTACAACTTACCGATTCAAAGCCATTTGGTGTGGAAAAGTGACAACATTTCTGCAGTTCATGGTCTTTCTAGGCATCACTTTTGGAATGAAATTCCCCCCCTTTGTCTTTAGCACTTTTATCCTCTTGGGAGTATTAGCCCTTCTGGAGCTATACCTCAGCAAAGAAAAGATAAAGGAAATCAAAGACAGTTAGAAACTACGCTGTGGCGGGTTGTTCTTCCGACGGAAGAGAAACAGCTTCCTCCTCATGTTCCTTCGAAACTTCTTTAGAGTTCTGTTTTTTCTGTAGAGTTACCAACTCTTTAAACTGCAGGCCTAAAGACCGCACCGCATACATCCAAAAGAAAATCACTCCAACAAGGATTGCAGCAATAAAGGGAGAACTTAAAGTTAAGCTACCAAATAGCACGTAGAACCCCTGATGGATCAAGGCCCCCCCTGATTTCCCAAAACGAGATCCCACACCGTCAATGGCAGCTTTGCCTTTTAACTTAGCGTCATGCTCCAGAGGAATAAATGCAATTTCTTTGGTCGCATCAAATACCGAATACTTTGCCGCTTTACTCAAGCAGTTCTGTGCGCCACCAAAAAAGACAACAAGAGCCAGAGGCGTGGTTCCAAACAGTGTGAAAACAAACCCCGATAAGGAGTCCTGAAAAAACATAAAGATAAAGAATCCAATACTGGTAATAAACAATATCACCGGAGTGATCATAGCTGTTGCCGTCCAACCATACCTACTAATCATTCTAGCCATGAAAAGTGCGGTACAGGTAGACACAATACCAATGGCTGTAGTTAAGTTGTTCATATAGGCATTATAATCGGAAGGTGAAGGGTATTGCATGCTCAACTGATCCTTCCAGACAACTTCAACAAGATTGATCACTAGGTTATACGCTACGACCACGATGGCAATGCAAATGAGATATTTTGAGCCCGACAAATAAGAGAAACTTTCCCGGATTGATAGCTTCTGTTTCTTTTTCATTCCTCTTCCGGAAGAATGTAACTCTTCAAATTTAGGATCATTCAGGACATTTTGATTCATCCATCTGAAAATAACCATCACTAATATACCGGAAAAAATCACCCCCGATATTAATATCATCATCGTCTGTTCCCAACCAGTCTTACCAAAGGGAAGGTTAGGGTTAAAAGTTCCTCCCGTAGAAAAATAATTTGCAGCTTGTCCGGCAATTATCCCTGCCAAATTCAACGCAATACTAAACATAGCATAAAAACGACGGGCTTCACCTATTTTTGTAATCTCATTGGCAATTCCCCAGAACAATACTGTCATCACAATACTGCTCCACAACTCTGCAAGAACATAAAATACAGTAAACGACCAATACCGGCACATCTCAATAAACCCATAGAAGCCGTCTGGCGAGGCTTCTTCTAGGCTCTCCGCCAACGCATGGGGGTGAATATAGTCCTTGAGGGGGTATAGAACAAAAGCAAACAGAGCATAAAAAATTAAAAATCCAGAAATGATAATGTAAACGACCCGTTCCTGGCTAAACCGATTTGTTAACCTCGCAAATACATAAGTCAGCAAAACAGCTGTGGGCAGCAATGCCCAGAATTTGATAAAGGGGATGACGGCCGCCCCAGACGCTGTAACAACGACGGCATCTTTCATATTTCGAAGAATGCTATAATTGAAACAAATCAAAAACAGCATCAAGAGCATGGGCACCAGCTTGCGTTGCTCGTGGCGGTGTATCGGCCAGATAAAAGAACGGATTGATCCAAACTCTTCTGTTAGAGAATGAGACATTTACTATTTATTAGCCTCTATTCAAAAATATTAACGCAGAGTCCCAGGGAAAATCAAAACCCACTGAAGCTCTGCGGCCTTATTCCAAGTGAGCTATAAATCCCAACTTGAAAGGATAATTTATAACATAAACAAGGATTATTTTCCAGCAAAAAAGGTCGTAAAAAGGACGAAAGCAAATAAACGCGAAGGTCGCGAAGGAGCGCGAAGATAACCGTTCAGGCAATGGCGTCAACTTAAGCGAGATTTTAAACGCAAAGGCGCAAAGACGCTAAGGATCCTAAATTTCTTTGCGTCTTGGCGTCTTTGCGTCTTTGCGTTTAATTTTATTTCTTAAGTTGACACCATTGACCGTTCAGAATTACGCAACAGCTCCACTAGAAAGCACGTTTTGTGCCGTTTTTTCTACAGTCTGAGGGTCCTCATCCTGTTGCATGTCTGCCATCTTCACATCAATTTCTTTCCCCAACAGGCGAACGGCCATTACCCAAACAGAGATAATCAGAAGGAGTATTGCCGCAACATAGGGTGCACTCGCGGTAAAAGTCGAAAAGAGAATCAGTAAGTTAGAATGGATGACCGATCCCCCTGATTTTCCAAAACGATTACATACTCCATCGATAGCAGCTGTTCCCTTCAATTTACTGCTTGCCGACAATGGAACAAAAGCTATCTCTTTCGTCGCATCAAAAACGGTATACTTTGCTCCACGGCAAAGAATATTTTGTAGAGATCCAACAGAGACAAGCATCACCAAAGGAGTGATTCCAAACAGGGCCATGGCGTATTTTTCAAGGTGATCTTTCATGAAAAACAAACTAAAAAATCCTATGCTTGTTACGAGAAGAATTATAGGAGTAAGCATAGCGGTGAATGTCCACCCAAACTTTCTGATACAGTTGCTCGACACCAAAAGAGCAGCAAGAGTGGCAACAATACCAACGACCGTTGAAACCTGATTGATGTACAGACTATAATCAATTGGGTTGGGATAGAGCTCTCTAAGCTGCCCCTTCCAAACAATTTCAACGAGGTTGATGACTATATTATAGGAAACGACGAGCAGTGTTATATAGATCAGATATTTGGACCTCAAAAGATAAGAAAAGTTCTCTCGGAGGGATAACTTGCCCTTAAGATTCTTATCAGCACACGCATCTTCAGGATCGTAGTACCTAGGGTCTGAAAGGACAAACGTGTACAACCACTTGAAGAGAGCCATAGCTGCGATTCCAGAGAGTATCACTAGAGATACCAAAATAATCGTCGTTTGCTCCCACGCGGTATTCCCAAAGAAAAAATTCGGATTAAAATCACGTTTACAAAGGAAAACAGAGATCTGGCCGGCAACAATTCCAGAGAAATTCGCTCCAAACCCAAAGAGACCATAAAAGCGTCTGGCTTCCTGGAGGCGTGTTACCTGGTTAGTAAAGCCCCAAATTAGAACAAAAAGAACAATATTACTCCACAGCTCCGACATCACGTAAAAGAGGGTAAAGGTCCAGTTTCGGAACATAGCAATCAAACCCTTACAGCCGACAGGCAAAACCTCTTGAAGAGAATCTGCCATCGCGTTGGGATGCAACAGTTCATGATTAGGATACAGGAAAAAAGCGAACAAGAAAAAGTAGATCAAGAAAATTGAAAGCATCAGATAGAGTACTTTTTCCCGAGAAAAGCGATTTGAAAGTCTAGTAAATAAAAAGGTGGCTAGAATGGCACAGGGAAACATAGCCCAAACTTTGATGAAAGGGATGACTTCCGCTCCGGACGATTTAGCGGTAACAACTAAGGTGTCTTTCATTGTCCGAAGAACATTGTAATTAAAAGAGATAAAGAAAAAAATGAGCATCATCGGAATTAGCTTTTTTAGCTCATGCCGATGAACGGGCCAGATAAGGGTGCGTATCCACCCAAAATTTTGTGTGCCTGAACTCAAATCAGACATTGATCACCTTTGTGTTAATGCACTTCATTCAAAAATAAAACTTACCAACCAAGTTGGCTTAGATTATAAAAAAAACCTAGATATAAAGCAATAAAAAAATAACATTTTACATAACTGTTCAGACAATGCCGTCAACTTAAGCTGAGATTTTCAACGCAAAGACGCTAAGGCGCAAAGAATTTATGTTTTCCTTAGCGTCTTTGCGTTTAATTTTATTTCTTAAGTTGACGGCATTGGGTGAACGGTTACACTTGGCCTGCCTTTTCCAACGCTTCAATTCCTGGCAGTTTACCTAATTCAATGTACTCCAGAGATGCACCACCTCCGGTAGAAAGATGTGTAAACTTATGCACGAGGTTTGCAGAACGAATCACTGCCACGGAATCCCCTCCCCCAACAATCTTGGTGGCATTGACATCTGCCAAAGCTTCGGCAAGAGCCTTTGTTCCTTTGGCAAATTTACTCAATTCATACACACCAAGGGGGCCATTCCAGAAAATGGTAGCGGCATTCTTCAATTCTTTTGAAAAAGCTTCAATTGTTTTT
This sequence comes from Chlamydiota bacterium, assembly GCA_011065005.1. Lineage (GTDB taxonomy): Bacteria > Chlamydiota > Chlamydiia > Chlamydiales > Waddliaceae > JAAKFP01. The sequence goes on from JAAKFP010000079.1 coordinate 6,859, forward strand.
GGACCGACATCAACACCCATATACCCTGTAGGAATCCCTTGAGCGTTGTCAACGACCGATATCGGCGCTTCGTTGCTAACCTCATTAACGATGACGTGGTCGAGGGGAAGCATGATTCTTACCCCAGCCTTTTGAAAGGCGTCTAATATCCCTTTGGCCGTATCGACGCGATCAGGCTCATATTTGGAATCGCCAATTTCTATGCCTTGCGCTTTCAAAAAAGTAAAAGCCATCGCTCCGCCAATGAGCAGAGCATCGATTTTGCCAATCAAAGACTTGATCACTCCGATCTTTGTGGACACCTTAGCCCCTCCAATGATGGCATAGAAGGGTCTTCTCGGCTTGGAAAAGGTTTCCCCTAAAAATTTGATCTCTTTTTCCAAAAGATATCCTGCAGCAGCTCGCCCAGGAAAATAGTCTACGATAGATGTTGTAGAAGAGTGAACGCGGTGAGCTGTTCCGAAGGCATCATTGATGTATAAATCGCCAAGCTTTGCCAGTTGTTCAGCAAAAGTGGGATCCTCTGTTGGTTTTTCCTCTCCTGAATGGAAACGAAGATTTTCTAGAAGGAGCGTGGTCCCCGGCTCGAGACGTTGCACAGCATTCTCAACCTCCTCGCCGATACAATCTTTGGTCATAACCACAGGTTTTCCAAGCATCATCGAGAGTCTTTTTGCACAAGGAGCTAGGGAAAATTCAGGAAGAACTTTACCTTTCGGCCGTCCAAGGTGACTCATGATGATAGGAAAACCACCCTGTTCTATGACGTATTTGATTGTGGGTAGAGACGCTTCGATACGGGTATCATCGATAATATCTCCATTCTGATCGAGGGGGACATTAAAATCCACACGGATGAGAACCTTCTTTCCTTTGAGAGGCAGGTCAGCAAGAGATAATCTTCCCATAAAAACTCCGGTTTTTGTTATGTGTAAGGAACGAGTGCAAAGATTATTGTAAAAAAAATGTTATCTCAACCTCCTTGGGTTGTCAAGGGAGAAGAGACTGCCAGCAAGAGTAGAATGAATTTTAACGACTTATCTAAAGATTACGCTGAGAAAAACCTACGACGTCGAGATCTAAACGTGGATCCCTACCTTCAACTTCTCCAATGGTTTGATGAGGCCAAAGCTGTCAATGTCGCTGAACTGAATACCATGTCTTTGGCGACAGCCACTGCGACAGGAAAACCATCTTGTCGGCTTGTTCTTTTAAAGCAGATTGATGAGCGAAGTTTGATCTTTTACACCAACTATGAAAGTCGTAAGTCCAAGGAGCTGACCGAAAACCCTTTTGCCATGATCACCATCTTTTGGCATGAACAAGTTCGACAGATCTGCGTTGAAGGAACTGTAGAAAAGATCTCCGAAGAAGAGTCACAAGCCTATTTTTCTATCAGGTCACGTGCCAGTCAAATCGGAGCATGGGCTTCGCGACAGGACAAGGCGATCCCCTCTCGAGAAGTTCTGGAAGCAGAATTTACAAAGTTCGAAAAACAGTTCGAGGGACAGCAAGAGGTTCCTCTTCCTTCATTCTGGGGAGGGTTTCGGTTGATTCCGAACCGGTTTGAATTCTGGCAGGGAGGGGGGAACCGCCTGCACGATCGGTTCCACTACATTTTACAAAACGATAAATGGGTCATCGAGCGACTAAGCCCGTAAAGGCTGTGAAAAAACTAGGGATCAGTCGATTTTTGAAAGATTTTTTCGTCAGATGCACACAGACAAGCACAGATGTGTATAGCTCGAAGGGTGTCACTATCAAATTTAACCTAAAAAACGCAGTTGAAAACGATCTA
>JAAKFP010000008.1 GCA_011065005.1 Chlamydiota bacterium
GGTAGTAGTGCAGTGCTTTGCTGATTCCTTTGTTGCGCGTTTCCTTGACTTCGACCAAAAACCAGGGTCGTTTGTTTTTGCTAACCAGAATGTCCACTTCCCTTTTCAGTTTGTCTCGCACATAAAAGAGCTCGTACTCTCCGAGGCCAATGTCAGTCCAGTAATGCACGGCCTTTAACAGGTGAGAGGCTACAAAATTCTCCGCGCGGCTACCCGAATCCTTAATCATAGACCAATCCCACAGGTAGACTTTGGGTGTTTTGCGGATGGCCTGTCTGACATTTTTACACCAAGGTTTAACCAGGTAGCAGTAGTAGAACTGGCGCAAGACCTTAATCCAGCGATGCAGAGTCGATTCGGCCACGTTAATGTGATTGGCAATCGAAGCGACGTTGAGCTGCTGGCTCGCTTCATCTTCTAGGAGATCCATTGATTTTATTGTGTCATATCAAATCTTTAAGTTCCAAATAAATTGTTTTAAGTTCCAAATAAGGTGATTAAATCACTAAAATAGACCTTTTAAGTTCCATTTAAGCCCACGTAAGTGTCAACACGAGGTGTCGGGCCTGCAAGTCTGTAAGTTCAACTTACAGACTTGCAGGCCTGACACCTATGACTGACAGACTTGCAGGCCTGACACCTATGAAGACACCTATGAATAGTGTCAATAAATCGCCGATAAACGAACTGGATAGTGCGATACTGCCTCTCCTTTCCTTCTACCATGGGACAGAAATTGACCGGAATGTTAAGTAAAGAAGCTGTAGGGTTTTTAGGTCGATCTGTGCCATCCCAGGCCTACTACTTAAAATTAATCAGAAATTGCAACTTGTTTTTCTACCCACGAAGTGGGTTTGAGATAGTAGCCCCGACCAAGTGCGAGGGAGCTTGCGACTGAGACGCGTAGGTCGGGGTAACAGATAGTTATAAGGATCGCACCCACGAAGTGGGTGCTGGAAATTATTGACAAGATTATTTCCACCAACTTGAATGGTGACATTTTAGAGATCGGGTCATAAATTGGGGTCAGGCATGACACTGTGACACTTCGAGGAGAGGTAGCGCTTCTCAAAGTATCATAGTGTCATGCCTGACCTGGGGTGAAACGAATAGATCAAAAACAGACTGTTTTTACTCTTGGTAATTCCCGAAAGATTTGACCCCAATCCTTATCTGAGTTCCACGAAAAGAAAACTATTTCTTCCGGGATTCTCTTTTCCGTTCGTTTTCTGTAAGATGAACTTTTCGTAGGCGTAGAACGTCTGGAGTAGCTTCGATCAGCTCATCATCTTCGATGTAGCTGATAGCTTGCTCCAGAGTAAATTTTCTTGAGGGTGTCAGAATGATGCTCTCATCAGTTCCTGAGGCCCTTACGTTTGTTAATTGTTTCCCTTTGGTGATGTTGACGATCAGGTCATTCTCGCGACTATGCTCTCCAATAATCATTCCCTCATAGACTTCATCACCAGGATTTGTAAACAATTCCCCACGACTTTCCAGATTAAAACAAGCGTAGCTGTTTGTTTTTCCGGCACATATGGAAACGAGGACACCACGGGGGCGGCCGATAATTTCTCCTTTCCAGGGCTCATAGGATTCAAAAATTGAGGTGAGAATGCCAAGGCCTCTTGTCGATGTGAGAAACTCATTACGATATCCCATCAATCCTCGGGTAGGGATCAAAAATTCGATATGAGTAATCCCCTGGGCGTCGGTATGCAGGTGCTGCATTTCGCCCCGTCTTCGTGACAATTGTTCGATCACCCCTCCAGAAGACCCTTCGGGCACTTCTATATATACCCTATCTATTGGTTCATGTTTGATTCCATCGATATTTTTTATGATTACCCGAGGTTTGGAGATGCAGAATTCAAAACCTTCACGCCGCATTGCTTCTAAAAGAACAGCTAGATGGAGTTCACCACGTCCTGCAACGGTAATTTTTCTCTGATCAGCAGCAGACTCAATAATATGGTACGAGATGTTGGCTCGTTTTTCCCGTTCGAGGCGTTCACGGATTTTGTTCATGGTGACATGTTTGCCGCTCTTCCCAACAAAGGGGCCATTGTTGACCAATATATCCACAGAAACTGTAGGTTCATCTAACTTGATGGGGGGGAGAACAATAATCTTTTCGGGATCGCATAGTGTGTCGCCAATGGTGATTTCGGGAATTCCTGAGAGACATACAATATCACCTACTCCAGCTTCTTCCATTTCGATTTTTTCTAAACCTGAATGTCCTTCAATGCGGGTGATCGCAAACTTAGCCTGCTGCCCCTCTTTATCAATGTGAAGGACTTGCTGTCCTTTGACAACTTTGCCCTCTAGAATTCTTCCACAGGCTTGCCTTCCTAGATAGTCATCATAGGCGACTGTTGCAGATTGCATTAAGAAGGGGTTTTCTGTGCTGCCGGTCGGAGGTGGTGTGGCAGAGATGATTAAGTCCAGCAAGGGGAGAAAATTTTCGTGGGGGTCGTTGAGGTCAAGGTAGGCGTACTCCCGTAAACCGGAAGCGTAGCAATATTTAAAGTCGAGTTGCTCATCATTGGCTCCTAGCTCCACAAACAGATCAAACGTTTCATTTAATACACGGTCGGGATCGGCATGAGGGCGGTCAATTTTGTTTAGAATGACTATGGGGCACAATCCCATCTTCAAAGATTTTGAAAGCACAAAGCGGGTCTGTGGCATGGGTCCTTCCTGCGCATCGACAATGAGCAGTACGGAGTTGACCATTCCAAGAACTCGTTCTACTTCCCCTGAAAAATCAGCGTGGCCTGGAGTGTCGATGATATTGATCTTATAGTCTCCATGTTGGATGGAGGTGTGTTTTGCGAAAATGGTAATGCCTCGTTCCCGTTCTTGATCATAGGAGTCCATCACCCTTTCGGGGACGATTTGATTTTCTCGAAAAACATTCGATTGCTTGAGAAGACCATCTAATAATGTGGTTTTCCCGTGATCGATATGGGCAATAATAGCGATGTTTCTGATCTTATCTGGTGAGTACATAATAATTAACCTTAAAAAACTTAATGAATCGATTATAACACGTAATGTTTATAAAATCAATAAATAATTTAAAGCTGTGGGTGTGGTGCTGGGCTGGGCCGTCTAATGATATATTCAATTAAAATAATTTATTTTGGAAGAAGTTGTAGATGAAGAGAATCAATTTACAAAAAATGAAATTTGTGTCATATTAGTACCTAAATTTTGTAGGTTTGGGCGTAGGTTTTATTGATTTATTTGGGAAACCAGCGGTCCTTATCGCTAGTTTGAGTCATAATACGTAAATTCTAATCCTAATGAGTCGTGTATCCACAAATGAAGAATAATCAGCATTTCACAGAGCATGGGTCTAGTTCTCCTTCCATTTTGATGTATTCTCATGATGGTTTTGGTTTAGGCCATCTGAAAAGAAACTTTAATATCGCAAAACAGACCGTTCAAGAGATTCCTGGAAGTAAGGCTCTCCTGATTATGGGGCATACTTCTATTCCCTTTCATCCTATCCCCTATGGGATCGACTTCGTTAAATTGCCTTCTATTATCAAGATGAATCATGAGAGCTGGCAGCCAAGGTCTTTACCTATGGAGTCTGGCAAGTTTAAGGAATTGCGGGCTTCTTTGATCAAAAATGTGGCGGAACATTTCCGACCTGATATTTTCGTTGTTGATTACGTACCTAAAGGGGTGTGGGGAGAGTTGGTTCCCACTTTGCAATTTCTCAAGGAGAGTAATCCTAAAACTAAGATAGTCTTAGGTTTGCGCGATGTCATTGATGACCCAGCGACCACAAGGCAACGGTGGGAGAAAGGACACACCTATGATGTGATCCGCCAATATTATGACAAAATATTCATATATGGATCCCCAGAGATTTATGATACTGCCTATCATTATGGGTTAACGGGTGATCTCGAAGAAAAAATCTCCTATTGCGGGTATCTCTGTTCAGAAGAGCCATTTAAGTCTCGGGAGCGCGTACGTCAAGAACTTAGACTGCAGCATGATCATCTCGTCGTCATCACTGCGGGTGGAGGAGGGGATGCCTATGAAATGATGCGTTCTTGTATGGAGGCGCTAAAGATTCTTCAAAAAGAAGTTTCTGTGGAAGCAATCTTCATTGCGGGTCCATTCATGATACTTGAGGAGAGGCAAGCTCTTGAGGTGCAAGCGGAGGGGTTGCCAGTAAAAGTTTATACTTCTACGGATGGTCTTCTCAACTATATGAATGCTGCGGATCTGCTGATAACGATGGGAAGTTACAATACGATGATGGAAGCGGTAAGGCTTCGCAGGCCGACATTAGTCATCCCTCGAGAGGGACCAAGTGCGGAGCAAAAAATTCGGGCGCGAATTTTTTCGGAACTAGGTTTAATTAAGACTGTTGATTCACCTTCGATCACACCTCCAACATTGGCAAAAGCTATGCTGAAGACGTTGTCGCATAAACCCTCGCAATTTTTGTTAAATATGAATGGTTTGAGCAATGCTGTCCACCAGCTATCAGAGCTTATTCACCCATCACTGCATTTTGTGCCGAATCCTGATGTGGCTGTGATAACAGCTTAAGTAAGAAATAAGGAGAAAAATCAATTTGTCTACTTTCCAACAAACAAATGCAGAAGAGCAAGCGTTCTCAGAAAAAACTCTAAGCCCCCGAATTGCCGTTTATACTCATGACACTTTTGGATTAGGACACATTCGACGTTGCTTAAATATCATCCATCAGCTGTCAAGGGAGATGCCCCACGCAGCGATATTACTTGTTACGGGTTCTCCAGCGTTACAGTACTTAAAGGATCTTCCTTCTAATGTTGACATTGTAAAGATTCCGACCATTGTAAAAACAGGTGCAAAAGGATCACTGCCTTCCCATATCCCTTTAGGTCTTCCGGAGATCGCCCTTCTGCGCAGTCGAATTATTCGGGAAACAATTTTGGCTTATCAGCCGGACGTTTTTATGGTCGATAATTTTCCGCTGGGAGCACAATCGGAGCTTTTTCCCTTGTTGAAGGACCTCAAACCTCTCCATACAAAGACGATTTTGGGCTTGAGGGATATCTTAGATGGGCCCGAGGTTGTGAGGGCGGGGTGGAAACGTCAGGGTGTGTATGATGTTTTGGATCGATACTATGACAAGATTCTCATCTATGGAGTACAAAATATTTTTGATGCTGTGAAAGAGTATGCGATACCACACAAGGTAGCAAAGAAAGTGTGTTTTTGTGGGTATCTAACGACAAACGAACCCATCGCTAGAAGTCCGGAAACGATTAAAGAAGAGTATGGGGTGGAAGGTCCACTCATTCTTGCCACTGGTGGTGGTGGTGGTGATGCATTTCCCCTTTTGAGTACCTTGATCGAAGCTGTTTCTTATGTCAAGGAGGGGTCGACTTTGATTTTTACCGGCCCTTTAATGGGAGAGGCAGATCGGCAGGAGTTGATCAGTCAGGCTAGTGGAAACCCCAACATAAAGATTGAGGAGTTCGTCAAGGATTTGCGACCCTACATGTTGGCGGCTGATGCTGTAGTGACGATGTGTGGCTATAATATTGCGGCGGAGATCATCCACAATGGTGCTAAGGCTATTGTTGTTCCACGTACTTGGCGGTTTGGTGAGCACTCGAAGCGAAAACAAACTTGGGAAGATAAAGAGCAGATCATGAGAGCTGAGATTTTGGCAAAGTATGGATTAGTTAAGTTTCTTAAGCCTGATGAGTTAACACCGGAGAAACTTGCCGAAAAAATTTCGGAAACTCTTTCCGGTTCGCTACCTGTTCCCAATGTTACAAAGATAAATGTTGAGGGTTTGCAGAATGCAGTTCGGCATATTCGTGAAACAATCTCGTGAATGGTTGAGGGGTAAGCGTTCAAACCCCTGCTTAATAACCGCGAAGAATTTAACTATTTCATAAAAAAATCTTCGCGTGTCCTTTGTTTTCTTCACGTTCTTCGCGGTTAACAGATGGAGATGAACGGTTACGCTGGGGGAGTGATGGAATCTGTAAAATCTAGGAAGTCTTTTGGGTATATTCTGAGAAAATACCCGGTGCTGTCGGAAACGTTCATTTTGAATGAACTTCTGGAGTTGGAGGCTCTAGGTGCTGAGCTGCACATCTTCTCCTTAGAACGACCGAATGATCCTCGTTTTCATGAAAATCTCCATAAGCTCAAAGCCCATGTTACCTATGTTCCCGATCTTTTGAAGTTAAAATCTTTATGGAAACATCGGAAAAGTGCTTCACGAAATTTTGGCAAGGGGTATCGACAGGCTTTATGGTATGCGTTTAGACATTTCAATCCTAGCTTGGCTCTTCGCTTTTTACAGGGTTGTTATATTGCAAATGCTGCAAAGAAACTTTCAATTGCGCATTTCCATTCCCATTTTGCGACGCGATCAACAAGTGCTGCTTTTTTTGCCTCTATGATTTCCGAAATACCCTACAGTTTCACAGCGCATGCCGTTGATATTTTTAAACAGACACTTTCACAGAAAGCGCTTCAGAAAAAAATGGAGCATGCCAAATTTGTGGTCACTGTCAGTGAATATAACAAAAACTATCTCAGCGATCTCTCTCAAAAATCCTCCCATAAAATCTATAAAATTCATAATGGCATCGACCTCGAGAAGTTTCAATCTAACGGGGCCAACACACAATCCCCTTTTACATTTCTTTGTGTGGCACGTTTTGTTGAGAAGAAAGGTCACAAGGTTTTACTTGATGCGTGTGGACGATTGCGAGAAGAGGGGTTGCAATTTCAGTGCTTATTAGTAGGTAAGGGGAAATTGCAGAAGAAGATCGAAACCATCATCCAAGAAAAACAACTTCAAGACTATGTGCAAGTTTTAGGTCCTCACACGCATGAGGAGGTTCTCTCAAGGTATCATCAATCACATGCGTATGTTCTTCCCTGTCAAATAGGATCGGATGGCAATCGCGATGGGCTCCCTGTGGCTATTGTGGAAGCTTTAGCTTGTGGGCTGCCGGTAATTACTACCCCCATGACAGGAAATCCCGAAGTTGTTAAGCATGGCCATAATGGTCTTCTTGTTCCTTTTAACGATGCCAATGCTACTGCTATGGCTATGAGGTCGATGATGTGTGAAGACAACCTGTACCCAAAGTTGCAAAGTAATTGCCGCCCTTCCGTTCTGGATAAATTTGACCTTGGTCAAACAACAGGGTCTTTGGTAAAATTATTTATGGGGGGCGCACATTGAAAATATGTTATCTTTGTCCCGATCTAGGAATCACTGTTGACGGTCATAAGGGGGCTTCTTCACACATTCGGGGATTCGTTGGAGCATTAACAACTTTAGGTCATGAAGTGTCTATCATCACCTCCTCCCCTGTAAAAGAAGGAACGCTAAAAGTTCCTATTACCGTCATACCACAGCCTGCACTGGTTGATGGCCTTGACAAGGAGGTCCACCCCCGAACCTTTCGAGCGTTAAGGCATCTTTTATACAACAGCGAAATCGAAAAGCTCCTAAAAGAGGTTGTTGTTAGAGAAAAGCCTGATCTGATTTATGAGCGTTACAGCCCTTTTAGCGTCGCAGGAAGCATTTTCGCGCGGCAAAACGGTATTCCACACATGCTAGAGGTAAACGCTCCCCTTGCCGACCAGGGGAAGCGTTACCGAAAACAGGCACTCCAAGATGCTAGCGAGCTTTTAGAAAAGACAGCATTTTCGCAAACACAATTCATTGTCACCCTAACGCATCAACTTCGAGATTGGTTAATAGATATAGGAATTTCTCCAGACAAGATTTGTGTTCGCCCTTGTGGGGTCGATGAAAAGGTGTTTTCTCCGGAGGGACCTTCCCTGCGTGATCGGTTTGAGGGGAAAGTTGTTCTCGGGTTTGTCGGAAGCCTCAAGCCTTGGCATGATATTGAGATCCTTGCCAAAAGTTTTCGGGAATTGGCCAAGGACCCTGTCTATCATCTGATCGTTGTCGGTGATGGACCGATGAGGAAAGTGATAAATGCTCTTGCTGAGGAATTGCCCGGACGAGTGACAGTAACAGGAGCTATCTCTCAAGAGGAGGTGCCAAAATACATTCGCGTAATGGATATCGCTTTGGCTCCCTATCCCGATCTAGATCTCTTTTATTTTTCTCCATTAAAGGTCTATGAGTATATGGCCATGGGTAAAGCGATCGTCGCTACAGAGATTGGACAGTTGGGCGAGGTGATTCGACACGGTGAAAATGGATTATTAGTCCCTCCCAGCGATGTACAGAAGTTAGTTGGAGCAGTTCAATATTTAGAAGGTAATCCTCAGTTACGTCAAGCTATAGGGAGTTGTGCTTTCGAGGAGGTGCAAACGTGCCACACATGGAAAAAACGAGCTGAAGCGTTTACCGGAATTGCAGAAGAATTCTTGGCGTCGAGTCAATCAGTTTTAATAGGTAATATTGATGAAGTTTATCAGGGGCAGAGGGAGATTTCCGAGCCCGTTTAATTTTATTTCTCGAAAGGTGCAGTCTCACATAGATAAGTGGCGCGCTTTTTTCCATATGGCAAGCTGTTTTCTTCCCCATGTGAAAAAGCAGTCGAGACTGCTATTTCTTTCATTGATTGCAGGGGTATTCTTTACGATTGTTAGCATGTTAGAGCCTTGGCCTTTGAAGTTGATCTTCGACAATGTGTTCTACAATAAAGCAACCCCAAGGCTGTTGGCTCCGTTCGTCGTTCCGTTTAAAAGTGACAAGCTTGTCCTGTTGAATGTTCTTATTGTCTATGTTATTGTGGTCGCTACATTCCGGGGGATTTTCTATTACTTTCAGCAGCTGCTAACCTCTCGGGCGGGACAACAGATCGTATCGGGGGTCCGCGTGGATCTCTATAGCCACCTCCAGCGTCTTTCCTTTAGTTTTCACGATCGCCGCCGCACCGGAGATATGCTTGCACGTCTGACGACAGATATTCGTATCTTACGAGATATTCTCATCTCATTGCCCCTGACAATTACAAGCGAGCTGCTTCTTATGGTTGCAATGCTATCGGTTATGGCTGTCATGGATTGGCAGCTGACACTTATGGCGCTGATGGCTGTACCAGTGCTGATCCTATTGATGAAAAAGTATCGCCATCCCATGAAAAATGAGATGCGTAAACAACGGGAACGAGAAGGACACTTAACAAGTATTGCTTCCGAAGTGCTTGGAGCCATCAAAGTCGTTCAGGGGTTTCATCAGGAGCCAAAAGAGGTGAAGCGTTTTAGTGCGCAGAACACGAATAGCTTGAAATCTGGTTTAAAGGCTACGCGTTTAGAAGCCAAACTGAAATGGGCGTCGGAACTAACTGTAGCAATCGTTACAGCAATTATCCTAGGAGTTGCAGGAAGGAGAGTTCTCACAGGAGCTCTTTCCCCTGGTGATTTGCTTGTTTTTGTTTTTTATCTAAAAACCTTCAACCGACCGCTGCGAAGAGTGTCAAAAATTACAGAGCAGCTGGCACGGGGTACAGCTTCGGGAGAGAGGATATTGGATCTAATGCAGATCGAGCCTGGAATTGAAGATCTTCCCCACGCGATTGAAGCTCCTTGTTTTCGTGGAGAAATTCGCTATGAAAATGTGTGGTTTAATTACAAAAATGGCAAGCCGGTCTTAAAAGATCTAAATCTTACCATAGAAGCTGGGGAACGGGTAGCCATTGTCGGTCCTACCGGCTCAGGAAAATCGACAATTGTCAGCCTGTTGTCACGATTTTATGAAGCCTCTTCCGGACGTGTTCTCATCGATAACATGGATGTTCGCGACTGTACCCTGAATTCTCTACGAAAACAAATTAGTATCGTTTTTCAAGAGCCGGTACTCTTCGCAACAACGATTGCAGAAAATATTGCCTACGGTAAGCCCGACGCCACTCTTGAAGAGATCAAACAAGCTGCAGAAAGAGCACATATCCACCAAATTATTGAGGCGCTACCAGAGGGGTATGAGACAGTCATAGGAGAAAGGGGAGGAACATTAAGTGGCGGGCAAAGGCAATGTGTAGCTATTGCGCGTTCGTTGATAAAAAATGCTCCGATCATCATTCTCGATGAGCCAACCTCCGGTCTTGACATGTTTTCGGCGATGCTGGTCATGAATGCTCTAAAAGAGCTCGTAACAGGTAAGACGGTGATTATTATTAGCCACCAACAGGAAACCATTCGCGATGTCGACCGCGTCATTGAGCTTCATAATGGAAACATAGTCCAAGAAGGGCAGTTAGATATGTTGGGAGTGAAACCATGAAAAATGTTGATGTAAATCACACCTTTCCAGGTTTTTCTACGGCCTTTGACGTGCCTGCAATGAAAAGATTAATAGAGGAGGCTCTCCAGAATGAAAACAAACATTTGGAGGTCACCTCTTGTGAGATTGCGGATGTAAAATACGAGCCTGAAGCACGATGCATTTTCCTCTATGTTGTTAAACTTCGAGATGCGTCTACGAGGAAAAGATGGAAACAACTCTTTTCAGGATTTCTTCTAAAACAGAAAGAGACTCCTGACGCAACCTCGCAAAAAACCTTGTTTTTGCAAGAACCAAAGATCGTTCTTTATCCTTTTCCTTATGATCCCGTTCTCACCCTGCTTCCAGAAGCGTATTCCGGAGATGTTATCAAAGAACAAATGCAGCGCAGCGATCTTTTTCAGGAATTAAACGTACGGCAAGTTGATATTTCTCTGCTCGCCTACAAGCCACAGATGCGAGCAACATTTCTGTATGAGATCACTTCGGGAGATAATGAAGTAGAGAAGCAGGAATGGATAGCAAAAACAAACGCCTTTAAAAACCCGGAGAAAGTTTTTGCAAACTATTGGACTCTTTGGCAGGAAAGCAATGGAAAGATTCCCATGCCCCGACCTATGGGCTTCCTCTCCCATCCTCGAGTGACCTTTCAGGAGAAAATCCAAGGGACAAGGCTCGGCGCCATGGTGGATTCGGAGTCATTTGATGAGATCATCAAGAAGACTGCTACATTGATCGGAAATTTTCACTCTTTGCAGGTATCTTTGAGTAATACCAGAAAGCTAGAACATGAAATCCGTACACTGAACCGATGGTGCGCTCTTCTTGTTCACCTTCTCCCTGAATTAAAACAGCGGATCGAGTCGTTGCAAACAAGCTTGATTCCAGAATTGGAAAGAAGAGTTAACATTAGTGCTCCGATCCACGCCGATTTTCATCATACGAATCTTTTAGTAGAAGGTACAGAAGTTCGTCTCATCGATTTGGATGATATTGCCTGGGGTGATCCTTGCTTGGATATCGGGCGATTTCTCTCTTCATTACGTATTCCCTCTCTTAGAGCTTTTGGTAGTTTTGAAGGGTTGGGAGCTATGCGTGAGCTTTTCTTGGAAACCTACCTGAAAGTCGCCCCACAAAATGTTCGGAATATTCGGCTATTTGAGGCGGCGTCTCTTTTTACTTCAGCGGGATCAGCGTTTAGGCTTCAGCGTCCTGAATGGAGAAACGACGTCTCTATGCTGCTAAACGAAGCAGAGAAAACATTCGAAATCGCTAAAGAAAAAACAACACTTTCCCTAACATGAAAAAGATAAATTTAAGACGACTGCAATATTGTTCACTGCTTCTGTTCGTTTTTTTTCATTTCTGTACTGTTTTTGGAGATTCTGGAGGGACGTTCATACTCTTGAATGGAACCTCTTGTGCGGGAAAGTCGACGCTCGCAGCAAAGTTAGTTGAGGAATTCCCAGGAGATTTTGTCATCGTTAAGAAGACATCCTATGTAAAAGAGAAAAAAGTTCAATTGATCCAAAACATTACCGGGAAAACCCCATATGATTACCATGATATGAATGTGTGGTGGCACTCGCTATCAATATCGCGAGAGTTGGAACAAATGATTGAGAAGGAAGCCTTCCAAGTGACGATGGAGAAGATCAAACGGAAGTTAAAATATGGAAAAAATGTGATCTTTGATGTAACCGTCAAAGATCTTGAGAGCTTTGATCCCCCAGATGAATGTAATGTGTTGACAGTTTTAGTCTATGCGCCGCTATCAGTTATCGCTGAACGGGAACAACAACGAGCTATCAAATTACCTAGAGACACACTCACACGACAACGATCAAAGAAGGCGATATTAGGGGCATTTTCGGCATTATACTCCCCCGTGAAGGATGACGCAGAGGACTTCATAGGCATCGTTCATCGTAAGGATATTTTCGACAGGTATGATGTTCCGGAAAAAGAGTTGGTGTACCTTCCTTTTAAGAAAGCTGTTTGGAATACCCTTAAAAAGTTTAACTTACTCTCCAAGGAACAGGTTAAGATTGCACCAACGCAAAAACACGACCTCTTTATTGACTCGAGCAAGCTTACTCCCGAGGAGAGCGCCAACCTTGTTGCACAACGGTTGAAGGTTCCATTTGCGAAACCAACGGACACTGTCTCGAGAGTTTTTTAGGATAGCGCGAAGCCTTTGGAGTGCGCGGAGCAATCCGCGCTTTTTGATGTGGAAAGATCACTTTTAGCTCCGTGCTTTTGGTCTGAGAATGCTTTCTAAGAGGCTTTTTTGGGTAGAGGGTTTTGTTGCAAGATTGTTTGCAGAAAAGGCCACCCCACATCGAAAAGCGCAGATTGCTCTGCGCACTCCAAAGATTTTATGCCCACTCTTTTAGGATGTGCTGTCATCGGAATTTGCCTTGGAGAGAAATTCCTCAACCCAATTTTTGGCGGTAACTTTTGGGAGACCTGACACAGACACCGATATTTAGTTTATTTGAGACTGGATTATGTTGAGATGATTTTGGACACAAACTTGTCATTTGATGTGGTTCGGTGTACCAAAAATGCACCAAATGTGCCAGAAAAATTGAGCCTTGCCTTTTGCATATCGTATGGTGTACACTATAAAGATATTATAATCATAATAATCTTAACTTAAGGAGAATAAAAATGAATTCGTTACAACCGGCTGTACAAGATACCAGCTACGTCAACAACCACCACGGTTACGAAACCGCTACTGCACTGTCTGCCCAAGAGAAACAAAACGTTAAAGGTGCATTAGAAAACAGCAGTATAGAGAACCTTTTAAAAAACCCAATTGTTACAAAAGCATTGAATAAAAGTAATAAAGGGGAAATAGATAACTTACTTGCCAACTATGAGCAGCTAAATCATCAAATAACTGGGATTGATAACCTATGCAGAGAACTATTGTCCGAAAGTTCAAAATATGACGTTAACTCCAGAAAATGGAAAGAACTTGATCGACAAAGATTTGCAAGACAAGATGATCGAAGCAATTTGGTACGCCTTTTATGGGGGTATTCCGATAAGATAAGAGCAATAATAAGAGAAGCAGCAAATATTGTCTAAGAAGGAAAGTGTTTCAGGCCTGACATTTTGATATTTTTCAGACACTTAAGTCAAAAATGTGATGAAGTCAGGAAGGGTTCCCGTTAGGGGACTAAGCGAGATAGCCCCGTCCGAGTGCGAGGGAGCTTGCGACCGAGACACGTTGGGCGGGGTATTGGATAGAGATAGTAACCCGTCCCAGAGGGGCGGCAGATTTAAAGTGTTGGTGTCAGGGGTAACACCCCGATCGCAATCTTGGGTTTACGTTAAGCCGGATAGATTTTTTATCATCCTGTCGGCGATAAAGTAAACTGTTGCACGTATCACTGATTCGGGAACATGTTTTAGCAATCCCTGGAGAGTAATCTCAACGTTCCAATGAAGTGTGGTTTTGTTTTTTTTATCTGCGAGTATGATCTCTGAAATTGCATCAAAAGAACTGCCAATACTTTTCCCCTTCACCAACAAGATTCCAGTATTATCTTCCATTTTTTTTATTGTGCAGTCCATCTCAATCCGTCCTCTAAGAAAGGTAAGTTTTGGTTTGAGAATGAGGATAAACCTTTGATCATTCACTATTTTCATCTGCTCGAGATTAGGGACGCATTTTGCAAATTTTTCTTTATCCTTGATAAAATTCCAAACAACAGAAAGGGGGGCGTCAATGGTGAATTCACGTTCTATAAGCATAATCAAAAAAACCAATTGTGTTTAACGAGTCATATTCATTATTTATGAAGTCCGATTTTTAGAACAGTTGATATTGAAATAATTTTTATGTTACAGAAAGGTGTTTACCCATTATATCCTACCCCTGGTGAGACCATGCAACAAAAAAGGAAGGTGTTTAGCAGGATTGCTGATTTCTGTGCTGAGCTGAGACCCATAGAGGACTTATGCTATATTGAGCATACCTATAACGACCAACTTATTCCCTTGGCAAAACGGCACAAGCTGCTCGGAATGCCTGTCCATAAGCAATATGGCGGTTTGGGATTAAACAACCGAGAGTATGCAAATGCCCTTGCCCTCATTGCACGAGAAGGCGCCGGCATAAGGACATTTTTCTCGGGTCACACATCTTTGGGGCAAAAAACGATCCAAGAATTTGGTAGTAAGGCGCTTAAAGAAAAATACCTTCGACCTTCTACGAATGGAGGCAAGCTGTTTGCCTTTGCATTAACGGAACCCGAAGCTGGAAGTAATCCCCTTGCCCTTGAAACAACATATAAAGAGAAGGGGAATACGTACATTCTTAATGGCGTAAAGTACCTTATTTCAAACAGCGGTATTGCTCACGCCATCATTGTTTTTGCGCGCGGTCCAAATAAAAAAATTAGCGCTTTTGTTGTGGATGCTGACAGTGACGGCATAGCAAGAGAGGATCTTGCTGCCAAAATGGGTATGCCCACGACGAATACAGGAATGTTTGAGTTGTGCAACGTTGTTGTTCCAAAACAAAATCTCATCGGCAAAAAAGATGATGGTTGGAACATTGCAAAGCATTCCCTGATGAATGGACGGCTAAGCGTTGCAGCTGGGTGTATCGGCGTTATCCAGGATTGTCTGCAGGAATCCGCTCAGTTTGCCAAGGAGAGGTTTCAGCATGGAAAAGTAATTGCAAGGCATCAGCTCGTCCAAGAACACCTGTCATCCATCAAGATACATCTGGAATCTACAAAGTTGATGGTGGAAAAAGCGGCATCGTTCAAAGATCAGTATGAAGCAAAACCTAGTAAGGAATTGCTACACGCCACCGACACTGCCATCACGGAAGCAAAGCTCTTTGCCTCTAATGCAGCATGGGATGCTGCTGATCGCGCTGTTCAGGTTTTTGGTGGAAGGGGATGGTCGTTTCTCTACAGACCCGGTAGGCATTTGGTTGACACAAGGGTGTGTAGAATTTATGAGGGTACAGATGAAATCCTTAAACTCAAGATTGCCGCCTCGCTGTTGGGAGAGGAGTATTCAGCATATTCGTGACGGATGGGGACGGTTCTTGCATATCTGCATAACTCTTGCTCGTAATGTCAGTTTATCGGCTATTTTCGATTGATCTTTCTTCGGCAATTTCTTGAGTTGTTTTTCCGCTACTTTGGTGAGTATGATCTCGTACATTTATTCCAGACCCAGATCTTTTTTCACTCTTGAGAATGGAACGCCGCCCTCCTTCAAATAATTGATGTATGCGGCATCGGCATCTTTGATATCCTCTTCATCTTCCAGCTTTTGAAGCAATACTGCAATCGCGTTCCATTCATCTAAAGAGATTAGAACCGCGACTCCGCGCCCATGACGTGTGAGCGTGTATCTTTCACCTGCGTAGGCAACCTTATTGATCACTTCGGAAAGGTGATCTCTTGCTTTTTTTGTTGATATGGACTCCATAATATATACCTTTTATCCTTATGTACATATTATACCTTATGTACATAAATAGTGTCAAGATCTAGAGAATTAAGTTCGAGGGGTCAGTCGAGAAAATGTGCGATTTTAACACTTTGTATTGTGTGAAAATCACACATGTGATATAATAAAAGTATATAAGAAAGAGATAATATATGAGTCAAACCATTGGTAACAGAATCAGGTTTCTGCGTGAGTCTAAGGGCTGGCTCCAAGAAGATTTGGCCGAAAAAATTGGCTTGGGTCGAGAGGCGCTGTCTGGTATCGAGAACAATCGCCGTCAGGTAAAGGCAGAGGAGTTAAGCCTACTTGCCGACTTTCTGGACGTAAGTGCTGATCAGCTTTTAGGGCGCTGTCCACTTCCTAAAGTCGATCTTGAGAAGCCCAAACAGGAGCACTCTCAAGCGGGCGGTATGAGAATTAGTGTACCTGCAAAAAATGTAGAAAAATTTCGTGAGGTCTTATTGTACATACTAAATAAGGTAGGAGCGAGGCCGAGTATTGGAGAGACGGTTCTCTATAAGCTGATCTATTTTGTGGATTTTGACTTTTACGAGAAGTATGAGGAGCAGCTTATTGGTGCAACATACATGAAAAATACCTACGGGCCAACTCCAGTCGAGTTTAGATCAATCGTCAATGAAATGATAGATGCAGGCGAAATTGAGCAAGTTAAGAGCAAGTATTTTAAGAAGGAACAAAAAAAATATCTTCCTCACAGAGAGGCTCGATTGGAGGAGTTATCTGCAAGAGAAGTAAAGCTCATAGACGAAGTAATCGACAGACTTGCAGATAAGAATGCAACGCAAATTAGTGAGTACTCACACGGAGATGTGCCATGGTTGGTAACTGAGGATCAAGGCATTATTGATTACGAAACTGTTTTTTATCGAACTGCGCAATACAGTGTAAGAAGATCTCAGGATGAAGGCTAAATTTACTAGGGTCGCTAGAAGCGACGAATTCAATAAAGAACTCAAGAAGCTGCAGAAGAAGTATCGCTCTCTTTAAGGGATAAAAATGTTAGAATATCAGGCCCAAATTTTTCTCTGGATAAAATATACCAATAATGATATAATTAGGGTATAGAAGAATGAGTGTTTAAAATGAAACCTGTTCTGTGGGTAAGTTCCTCGAAACGCGATTTAGTGAAAATGCCTGAAATGGTTATCACTGATTTTGGGTATGCCCTCTATCAAGCTCAGCTTGGAGAACATCCAAACATTGCAAAGCCCTTAAAAGGGTTTCGGGGTAGCGAAGTATTGGAGCTTGTAGCCGATTACAAAAGTGATACTTTTCGGGTTGTGTACACCGTAAAATTTCCAAAAGCGATTGTTGTTCTTCACGCGTTTCAAAAGAAAAGTAAAAAAGGAATTGCTACCCCAAAAAAAGAAATAGATCTCATTAAAGAGCGACTTAAACGAGCAGAAGAGATCTATAAATTATGGATAACTAATGGAGGTTAATCCCATGAAAAGAAATGATGATTATGAGATAACAACCGATAACATCTTTGCTGATCTTGGTTTGGAGCAATCCGAGGAACTGTTGGCTCGTGCTAAACTCATGCATGAAGTTGGCGCACTTATCAAAGCCAGCCAGCTTTCTCAAAAAGAAGTAGCTGAAAAACTTGGAATCAGCCAGCCAAAAGTTTCCATGCTTGTTAATGGAAAATTGTCAGCTTTTAGTACTGATACCCTTTTCCATTACTTAGCCCTTCTTGGCTGTAATGTCAAAATCCACGTTAGTAAACCAAGATCACGTGTGGCTATCTTCCGTCAGGTTGGTCACATTGCTGTTTATTAACAATAGACCCCGATGTCGATATTCTGACCCCTCGTTCTTTATTCGCCATAATATT
>JAAKFP010000080.1 GCA_011065005.1 Chlamydiota bacterium
CCCACAACCGCTTACAATGGAGGGCCCCTTCACCGTATGGGAATGTGACCCTCCATTGTAAGCGGTTATGAACCAAAATCTTGCACTTATAGATCATTTTCAACTGCGTTTTCTAGGATAATAAGCATGTAATAAGAATAAAATCAATAGTTTTTTCAATCAGAGACAACTGTTCCCGGCAATATCTGTGAAAATCTGTGTGTATCTGCGGTGAAAAATTAATGTTGGAAAGCAGCCATCGATTTTACGGGTTCAAAAGTGAACCGGTGGATGGGGCAAGGTCCATACTTATGGATAGCTTCACGATGTGCTCTTGTTCCATACCCTTTATGTTGTGCAAAGCCATATTGAGGCCACTTTTCGTGATATTCCCGCATCACCCGATCACGTGACTCTTTGGCGATGATCGACGCAGCAGCAATGCTATAAGACTTAGAGTCTCCACCAATAATCTTCTCACAGGATATTGTCGAATAGGATAATGTCAAGCCATCAACAAGAAGGTAGTCAGGGTCGCAAGGGAGGTTAGCAACCGCCTCCTTCATTGCTAGAATTGTTGCTTGGAGAATATTTATTCGATCGATATCTTCGGAAGAAACGGATCCAATCGCATAATGGATTTGAGGATGTTGGGTTAAAGCATCATAAAGTTGGGAACGAACTCGTGGGGTGAGCTTTTTGCTGTCATCAATACCGGAAATGAAAACATTTCCAGGGATGACACATGCCGCAGCAAAAACAGGCCCAGCGAGAGGGCCTCTTCCTGCTTCGTCGACACCGGCAATGTTATGATACCCCTTCTGACGTACTTTCCGTTCAAAAGCGGTTAATTTGTGGAGGCGACTCCACTCCTCATCGCCGATCTCAACATTAGGTTGTGGTTGTTTCGGGTTCCTTTTCACCAGCCACTTCGTCCGTTGTCGTTATCGGTTCTTGCTTTTCAGCTTGTTCTTCCTTTTGCGGCTCTGTTTCTACAGCTTCTTCCTTGATCTCTTCTTGGGGTTGCTCTTGCGTAAGTTTTTCTTCTTCCTTGGGCTGTTCTTCTTCAACTACCGCTTCCACAACTGCCTTACGACGTGCACCTAAGCGACCTTTGACTTTTGCTGCTTTTCCTGAAGTTCCTCTGAGGTAGTAGAGTTTAGCTCGACGCACTTTGCCTTCTTTAACCACTTCAATTTTTCCGATTCGAGGGCTATGTAGTGGGAAAACTCTTTCCATTCCCTCTCCATAGGCCACACGGTGTACGGAAAATGTTTCGGACAGCCCAGACCCTGTACGGGCGATCACTGTTCCCAAAAAGATCTGGGTTCGTTCTTTATTCCCTTCAATAATTCGTAAATGCACACGAACGGTATCTCCAACGCGAAAATCGGGAATATCCTTTTTGAGTTGCCTGCTCTCCAGCTTTTGTATTGCTGCTGCTTTACTCATGAGTATTTATCTCCTGTTTTTTGTCATTCTTAAGTAGGTCAGGACGTACTTCTGCCGTTTTTTCCATTGCCATTTGGCGTCGCCATTCTTGAATCTTCTTATGGTCACCGCTCAGTAGCACTTCCGGAACCTTCATGCTTTTAAACTCTTCTGGCCTCGTATAATGCGGGCAGTCCAAATATCCTTGCTCGAAGGAATCTTCCTCTACTGCCGACTCATGCCCTATCACACCAGGAACAAATCTTGCCAGGGCGTCAACAACAACAATTGCAGCTGCACAACCACTTGTGAGGACATAATCCCCGATGCTGATCTCTTCATCGACCTCGGCAGTTATCACACGTTCATCGATCCCTTCATAGTGTCCGCAGAGAAAGATCAGATGTTCCTGTTCTGCCAGTTCTCGACACTTTGCGGCGTTTAACGTTTTCCCTTGCGGGGAAAGGTAGATCACTCTTGATTTAGGTCCTTTCACCGACTGTATTGCCTTTGATACAGGTTCTGGCATCAGCACCATTCCTGGTCCGCCACCATAAGGGCGATCGTCAACGCGTCTGTGGCGGTTATCGGCAAAATCCCGAATATTTATGAGATTTATGTCCAACAGCCCTGCATTTCGTGCTCTACAGATTATGCTTTCGTCAAAGGGACCTCGAAAGTACTCGGGAAACAGCGACAGGATATCAATACGTTTTTTTGTCACTGCACTATGCCTTGGCTTTCTTTCGAGCTCTCCTCTTGGCAGCTATTTTCACCAACTTAGCCAATTTCTTTTCATTTCTAGTTTTGATCACATTCGGAGCAGCTTGAGCTACGAGAGCTTCGGTCTTTTCCGACATAAGGGCACCTTGATCGACCCAATATTGAATGCGATCCTCTCTAATATTGATTTTTTTTTCATTGTCAGCTTCTAGAGGGTTGTACCAGCCGAGAAACTCGACATATCGCCCATCACGAGGGTTTCTACTATCGGTTACTACAACACGATAGAAAGGGCGATGGATACGACCTTGCTGACGCAATCGAATTTTTAACGCCATTGAGATCCTCCCATTAATTTTTCTAAATTTTTCATGTTTGGCATGTTCTTAAAAAACTGTTTCGCTTTTTTAAACGACTTTACTAGCTTGTTGATATCATTCATTGTGGTTCCGCTTCCTTTGGCAATCCTCTTACGTCTGGGAATAGAAAGTTCAGATTTTCCTACACGCTCGTTGGAGGTCATGGACTGGATCATCGCTTCTACTCTAAAAAACTCTTTTTCATCGAAATCCATGTTCTTAAAACTACCCATCCCCGGAAGCATTCCCATAAGACTCTTAAAGGAGCCCATCTTTTTTACCATCTGAATCTGCTTGATGTAGTCTTCATAGGTAAACGTTGCGGTACGGATTTTCTTTTCAAATTTTTTCGCTTCTTCATCGTCAATATGCTCTTGGGCTCTTCGCACCAGGTTTATGGTATCCCCCATTCCAAGGATACGATCAGCCATCGACTGAGGGTTAAAGATCTGCAAGTCATCAATCTTTTCACCGATCCCTTCAAATTTGAGAGGTTTTCCTGTCACTTCCCGAATGGAGATCGCTGCTCCCCCACGCATATTGCTATCGAGCATAGTTAGAATCGTTCCCGAAACTTCCACTCGTTTATTAAATTCTGTAGCGACCGTTACAGCGTCCTGTCCTGTAGCAGCATTGGCAACGAATAATATCTCGCTCGGGTGTACAGCAGCTTTGATCTGCTCGAGCTGTCCCATCAACTCATCGTCAATATGGAGTCGACCAGCGGTGTCGACGATGAGGACGTCGTGCTTTTCCTGTTTAGCGCGATCTAATGCAGCTTTCGCAACTTTAACAGGATCCTTTTCCCCTGGAACCGTAAAAACGGGTACTTGAATCTGCGCACCAAGGGTTTGGAGCTGTTCAATAGCGGCAGGTCTCTGGAGGTCGCAAGCTGCCAGAAGTGGACTCTTACACTCCTTATTTTTTAAAAGGAATTGTGCCAGCTTCGCACAGTGTGTCGTCTTCCCGGAACCCTGTAAACCACACATCATGATGACGGCAGGCTTCTCTTTGAGGTCTAGCAGAGCCTCAGTTCCACCCATCAACTCCATCAGCTCATCGTGAACAATTTTTATGAACTGTTGACCTGGGGAGACGGCTTTTAGCACCTCATCGCCAAGTCCTTTTTCCTTTATGCGCTTCACGAGGGTCTTGGCTACGCTATAGTTGACATCGGCCTCAAGCAGGGCTAAACGAACCTCGCTGACAGCTTCAGCGATGTTGTCCTCCGTCAGTTTTCTCTTCCCCGCTAACTTGGAGAAGAGGTCCTGCATTTTTTCGGTTAAGGCACCTAGCATATTTTTTTTATTCCAAATGAATTAATGTGAATAGGATACTCAAAAAATCATTCAATTTCAAGGAAAAAGAACCGATCTTTCCCTGCCCAATCTTTTTTCCATTCGCTCTTTATCCATGGAGGGCAAGAAAAAAGAGAGTTTACAGCTTCTCCCTGGCGGTATCCGATCTCCAGCCAAGTTTTTCCTGAAGGATTAAGATGGACGGGTAGATCGTTGGCTAAGCGACGATAGAACTCAAGACCGTCCTCTTTCGCAAGAAGTGCCAGCCGCGGTTCGTACTCTTTTACCTCTTTGTCGAGATTCGCATACTCTTCTTCCGACACATAGGGGGGATTGCAGACGAAATAATCGGTTATCATCCCATGAAAAGGTTCTAAGAAATTTCCTTGGAGGAGGCTCACCTCGACACCATTTGTTTTTGCGTTTTCGGAGGCTATATTCAATGCGGCGCCTGAGACGTCTGATAAAACAACCTTTAATTCGGGAAAGCGTTTTTTTAAAGCGATTCCTATACAGCCCGAGCCACAGCAGAGATCCCAAAGAGTTTTTCCTTCTAATGGCTCTTTTTCTAAGGCATGGATGATCAGATCTACGAGAATTTCGGTCTCTTGCCTGGGAATTAAGACATTGCTGGTGACTTTGAGAGTACACCCCATAAAATCGACGAAACCCCGTATATACTGTGGGGGTTCCCCTTTCGCTCTTCTGGAAAGGCAGGATCGGCACTTGTTGAGCTCTTCTTCTGTCAGGGGGCGGTCAAACTCCATATAGAGCTGAAGCCGTTTCAGGTCTATAGCGTCCCCGATTACCTCTTCGGCTTGGCGGCGAGGGTTTTCTATTCCTTTCTGTTCAAGAAATTCTGTTGCTTTGAGGATAATTTCTTTTATCGTTTTCATGTGTCTACTTAAATGATTACACATCTAACACAGCGATCTTGAGCTGTTGGGGGTTCATGGAAGATCTTTCGTCGGGTCGACTCCCCTGCCGTCAGAAACTTTGTAAGAGTATCATACCTCTCTTCGTTCACAATATCTGGGGTAATATTAGAAAACTCACAATACTGATAAATTTGTATGGCTTTCCACTCCTTGTTCCCTGGCTCTGGTTGAAATAGCAATTCTACAGACCAAGGCCTATAAGGCAGATAAGGGCTATTTTCTGATCTGTGAATGATCCGTTTCCATTTTTCTGGGTATCGAATCGCTATGAAATGTACAAGAGTATCGGTTGCTATCCTAGTTTTTCCGCGCAAAATTGGAGCGCTCATACTCTCAATATCAATCCTAGTCAAAACACTCGAATCTAAGTACATTCCCTCGCAAGTTTTTCTTTCAGAAAAGGTCTCCCTAACACCCACAACCTTTCCGTTTCCTTCCATTCTTCCCACCGCGCAAAACCATTCAAACTCCCGCGCCTTAAAATTCCCCTTATCCAAGAAAGGTAATTTCCTGACCTGATCAACTCCTCCAAGAACACGGACGAGCCTCTCAGGATAGTTTTCTTGGATCTCCTTATCTTGAAGATACTTGAATATATTGTACCATCTTCGGCACACCAAAGGACAGCCCTCATGATCCTTTGGGAGGTGCGAGAAAATTCGTGATAGCAACTCCAAAGGCACGTTGGAAAAGATGCTTTCCTCTTCTCCATAAAAACTTACAGAAGGTTCGTTAATGCGACTTTCTACCTCTCCAGGGCCCATGACTTAACACTCTCCTTTGAGTTTCTCTTGGTAGAAGTGTACGACGAGTGCATTGATGGCTTCTTCCAAGGCTCCTTCCATCACTCGATCTAGATTGTATCTTGTAAGATTGATGCGATGGTCGGTGATTCGGTTTTGTGAAAAGTTGTAGGTGCGAATTCTTTCTGAACGGTCACCTGTTCCCACCTGTTTTGCTCTATCGGATGCCCTTTCAGCGGCTTTCTTTTCCCTTTCGACTTCGGCGATTTTTGCTTTGAGCAAGCGCATCGCTTTATCTTTATTTTTGTGCTGACTTCGTTCCTCTTGACAATAGGAGACGATTCCTGTGGGAATATGTGTGAGTCGGACAGCGCTATCTGTAACGTTTACGTGTTGTCCACCGGCACCTGAAGCGCGATAGGTGTCAATGCGAAGCTCCTTCTCATCGATGACAACATCGGAGTCTTCTTCGGGTTCAAGCAAAACAGCGACAGTGATCGCAGAGGTGTGGACACGTCCTTGTGTTTCTGTTTCAGGAACACGTTGAACACGGTGGGTTCCCCCTTCATTGTGCAAGAAACGATAGACATTAGATCCAGATAGAACCATCACATATTCTTTATACCCTCCAATTTCTGAAGGGGTACTGGAAAGTTCTTCATACTTCCATCCCATGCGATCGGCAAACATCTTGTACATACGCACGCAATCCGCAACAAAAAGGGCCGCTTCCGCACCCCCTGTTCCGGCACGAAGTTCTAAGATTGTGTTGCAATTGTCTTGAGGATCCGGGGGAACAAGAAGGTTTTCCAGTTTGTTTTGTTGCTTTCCGACCTCTTTTTCGATCTTGGTGATATCTTCTTCTAGCACAGAAATAAAATCGGGATCCTCTTCGGTGGACAGCATCTCCTGATTATCTGCCAGCTGCTTTTGTAATTTTTGCAAACTTTCCCAAACGACTTTAAACTGTGTAAGGTGAGAGTGTTCCTGCGTGAGGGAGCGATACTTTTTCTGATCAGTTAATACTTCAGGGTCTCCCAGCAACTCTTCCACTTCAGAAAGACGGGATAAAAGTTTTTGAACTCTTTTTTCCATTCCCAGGGATTACTGTTGTTTTTTTTCTTTTTTATCTTTCCCTTCTTCACCTTGCTCTTCTTCTTTCTTCTTTTCACCTCCACGGTTGTAGCGCTTGCGGAATTTGTCGACGCGACCTTCTGCATCAACAAACTGCTTACTACCCGTAAAAAATGGGTGGGAGGAGGAAGATACAGAAACGCGACAAACTGGGTACTCTTTGCCTTCAAAGGTTTCTCTTTCCTTAGTTTGCAGTGTTGAACCGCAAACCAATTTCTGTCCGGTAGAAGAATCAACAAATAGAATTTCTTGATATTTGGGGTGAGTATCTTTTTTCATCTTTAGCTCCGATAACATCTCTTTAAAACAAGCAATTAATATAATAGCAGACCCCATAAAATACAAGGGTTTTCTGCAGGGATACCCCGCTTTTGAATACGCGGACGTCGTTTGCACGGCTACCAGCAAAAAGCCGATTGCTCGGCTTAGTCCAAATTATTTTGCTGACTTCTAATCCCTAATTAAACAATTTGGAGGCAGTCAAATCATTTGGACTAAGCCGAGCAATCGGCTTCTTCAACATAGCCGTGCAAACAGCGTCCGAGGTTGCATTTCAATAACCTCACAGGCTTGGTATCCTATATTGATTCATACCCATGTTGGTCCGTCCTCACCATAGACTACTACTAACGCTCTCAATTATAATGAGTGTTGTGGCATATCCCAGTCATTTGGTACCATTTGGCTAATATTCACCTAAAAAATTTGTGAGAATGCGATGACCTACACAACAACAAGTTTTCGATTGGGACCAGAGTTCACACCAAGCATCATCAGAAAGATCATCATTATCACCTGCTCTATAAGCATCATCTCTGCTCTGATTAATCCCCTATTCATCTATCTCTTCGGCATCCCAGGACCGCAAGAGTGGTTCAGTCTGTCGTGGTGGGGAATGACTCGATTTCTTTGGTGGCAGCCGATCTCCTTCCTTTTCGTTCATTATGGTGGGGTCAATCTCTTCTTTTTTATCGCCCTCCTCTTTAACATGTATATATTATGGGTGATGGGGAGCGATGTTTACAACCGCGTCGGCCAAAACCCTTTTTTAAGACTATACTTTATCAGCGGCATCGGTGCAGGTCTCATCACTTTTCTGCTGATGCCCATCACTGGCCAGTATGGGATCCTCTCCGGAGCGACCCCCTCTATTTTGGCCCTATTAGTCGTTTGGACCCTGATCCACCCCGAGGCTGAGCTCTTATTGTTTTTCTTGATCCCTGTAAAAGCGAAATGGCTGACTTCGGGTATCATCGGGGCGATTTTGCTGATCAACCTTTCTAACCTGAATTTTGTCAGCTTCAACCTGCTTTTTTTCGGGGCTTTTATCGGATACATCTATGCTTTGGTTGCCTGGGGTATGCATAGCCCATTCCCTTTTGTGTATCGTTTTGAACTAGCAGTCGTTCGACTCGCTGAAAAAATCCGCCGTCTATTTCTTCGTCTGTGGCGCATCCGAACGAAGGTGGGGAAGAAGAAAAAAAAGGACACCGTCTTCGATATCAAAACAGGCGAGCCTCTACTCGAGGATGATCGTTTTATCGACGCCATGCTAGAGAAAATTTCGAAACATGGGGAGCAATCTCTAACCTGGAAAGAAAAGCAACGGATGCAAGAAATTTCGGAAAGAAGAAAGCGAGAAAAGGGGGAACAAAAATAAATTCATTAGCCAGGGCAATTGCATGAAGAAATTTCTTGTCAAAAAGACGGGTCGAGTGTCTCCCACTTTCTCCAAAAAGGTAAAATTAAACTATATTTACAGCGTGACCACTCCCCGTATCTATCACATGTGTCAAACTCTCCCTCTCAATCCCTCCACTGAATTCTTGGTGGTAGTATTGGATTTGGTGAAAATCCTGTTGTCTTTGTGCCACAACATGGCCGGTATCATCAGTTGATCCTCCATCCAAAACAACAACCTCCACATTCTCATAAAGATTGGGAAGAATACTATCCAGAGTTTGGCCAATAAATTTTCCAAAATTGT
>JAAKFP010000081.1 GCA_011065005.1 Chlamydiota bacterium
ATGTTCATCTTTGGAGGCTGCATTTAAATCTTTACATACCAAAGAGACGCGCTCTGCTAAATCTAGACCTGTCAGATGGGAAAAGATTTTGATCTTTAGCTCTTTGGGGAGGGATAAAAAGGGGTTGCCATCATTAGTGGTTGGGGAGACAGACATGTAAAAACCTCCGATCTTTAGGATAATATTAATTAGAAATTCGGTATAATGCAAGGAAATAGTGTTATGCATTGGCCGCTCCCTTTAGATATGGAAGCACCAGCCAGTCTAACAGCAAAGAGGGGCTTTACAGAGAAATTTCTTCTGGAACAGATCACGGGGTTTTTCGTCTCTGTAGTGTGGGTACCTATTGAGAAAGTCTATATTCAGCCAGAGAGTAGAGGCGACTAGTCTTCTCTTCTCTCTGGTTACAAATAATTCATATGTGCAAAAAAAAACACATCTTCTAATATCGTCTTAACTTTTTTATAGAGCTGACAACTTTTTTAAAAATATGGAGTCATCTATGAGCGCCTTAAAAACCCTTTCCTCTCTTATCCCTTCTTTTTCATTTAATTACACACACGTCATTCAAAAGATGCAAAACGTGCAAAGAGATCTTGTGCAATGGATTCTTAATGCTCAATTAAGCAAACAAACAATGCAGAGTCAGGTTGAGATTCCTAAAGAGTATCTACATCGAGCTGTTTTAGATTTGCAATCTAATGGTGATTTAAGATGGATGGCTCTCGATCGATTTGGATTTAAGGAGTATCGCATTTTTAAGGATGAAACATGCTTAGACCAACATCTTAGCAAAATGGAATATTTTGATATCTGGGAGGTTGAAGATAAAAGAGGAAACACTCCCAAAACCATTTACAAATACTATGCTTGGGAAGGCTGGAACACCTATGACAATTTAGCCTTACTCTACGAAGAGATTTCTTCAGGGACTGAGCATGGGATTTTTCAGATTTATGATTGCGACAATCATACAAGTACCTATGTTCAAAAAGAAAACGGTTGGTTAACACGAAGTTTCAAACACATCAACAGGAAAGAAGCTAAAGGAAAACTCATAGAAAAAGAATCAAAGCAGGTAACTTTGAAGAAAGTTTTTGGAATTGGAACAGCGCTATTAGCTTCCTCTACATCAATCTATGGAATAGGCAATAGCTTTGCAAAAGCACGGACAAGTATGGAATCTACGTATGAAAATGCTCCCATTTTGCAAATTGATGCTCGATGGTTGCCTGAATTTAATGTTCCTATACAGGCCTTGAATCTATTGAGTGCAACATTTGCAGTATATGGAATAAGTGCAATCACCGGACAAGAAAGACATATTGTACCAGGAGTGCTGATCGCAGGAATGATGTTTCTGTCTGAACTGGTGAAGGGACAGTCTTTGTGTCCTCAAGGGGTGGGAAATTATGATACGCCTGGTGGTGCTCGAGATGTTGTCATTTCTGGTAATTATGCCTATGTGGCGGATAGGCATATGGGCCTTCAAATCTTCGATGTGAGCAATGTAGCCAATCCAACGCTGGCGGGCTTCTATGACACACCTGGTCTCGCCTATGTCGTTGTCCTTTCCGGCAATTATGCCTATGTGGCAGATCACACAGGAGGACTTCAAATCATCGATGTGAACAATGTAACCAATCCATCGCTTGCAGGTTTCTATAATACGATTGGCGTGGCTCTTGGAGTTGCCGTTTCCGGCAATTATGCCTATGTGGCGGAGAGATCCGGGCTTCTGATCATCGATGTAACTAATGTAGCCAATCCATCACTTGCGGGCTCCTTCAATACGACCGGTTTTCCTCATGATGTTGCCCTATCCGGTAGTTATGTCTATTTAGCGGATGCGAGTTCGGGGCTTCTGATTATCGATGTGAGCAACATTGCCAACCCAACGCTTGTTGGTTCCTATAATACACCTCCTGATTGGATTCTTGGCGTTGTTGTTTCCGGCAATTATGCCTATATAGTAGATTTTGATGAGGGGAGTCTTCAGATTGTCGATGTGAGCAATGTGGTCAATCCTACACTTGCTGGCTCCTATAATACGCCTGGCAGGGCTTATGGTGTTGTCGTTTCGGGCAATTATACCTATGTAGCAGATGGCTCTTCTGGTTTGCAAATTATTGATGTGAGTAATGCAGCCAATCCCACGCTTGCGGGTTTCTATGATACGCCTGACGAGGCTATTAACGTCGCCGTTTCCGGCAATTATGCTTATGTAGCGGATGGGAGTTCCGGTCTTCAGATTATCAGTATACCTTGTTTTACGAGTAGTAGTTCAACTAGCATTTCGAGTTCAACCACCAGCACACGGACTTCTAGCAGGACAACAACAAGCAGTAGTAGTTCCTCGAGCTCTTCAAGCACGTTGAGTAGCACTATCGCAAAAAGTCATTCTTTGAGTTCTTTGCCTTTGACAACGGTTTCTTCGCCCAACAATTCTTCTATAATATGGATTGGTTTAGGAATAGGAGTAGTCTTATGCCTTGGATTAGCGGGAGGAATTGTATACATTATTCAAAAGCACAAAGAAGAAACAGACGTGGAAGAACAAGCGTTAGGACCGATTACTAATGTGTCTTTTTATAATCCTAGCGAAAAACATGAGACTTTAGAGGAAGAAAACCCTTATGGTTTTTCGGGAGATGTTAAGGAAAAATCTGATAGAGACAGTCAATATCAACGCACTCCTGACCGAGTGAAAGCAGAAGACGACCAGCATTATCAGCATACCCCCGTTAGAGAGAGTCCAGGAGTAGAATTTTAATATGGAGGCTATCCAATGAACATCATAACTAATGCTTTCGCAGCTTATCAAATCATTGTCAGTAAGAGAGGAAAATATTTATGAGTTATGCACTATCTTCAGCAGCGAGCTACCTGGCCTCCTTTTGGAAGCCAGAATCCTCGCAAACAAAGTCTACCTTCTCTAAGCAGAGTGATCCCGTCCAGCTAGCAATCACCCAATCAGCTACAAGAGCTTTGAATCAACGGATCAGTATTCAAAAGATGCAAAACGTGCAAAGAGATCTTGTACAATGGATTCTTAATGACCAATTAAGCAAACAAACAATGCAGAGTCCGGTTGAGATTCCTAAAGAGTATCTACATCGAGCTGTTTTAGATCTGCAATCTAATGGTGATTTAAGATGGACGGCTCTCGATCGATTTGGATTTAAGGAGTATCGTATTTTTAAGGATGAAACATGCTTAGACCAACATCTTAGCAAAATGGAATATTTCGATATCTGGGAGGTTGAAGATAAAAGAGGAAATGCTTCCAAAACCATTTACAAATACTATGCTTGGGAAGAGTGGAACACCTGTAACAATTTAACATCACTTTACGAAGAGATTTCTTCAGGGACTGAGCATGGGATTTTTCAGATTTATGATTGCGACAATCATACAAGTACCTATGTTCAAAAAGAAAACGGTTGGTTGATACGAAGTTTCAAACACATCAACAGAAAAGAAGCTAAAGAAAAGCTCATAGAAAAAGAATCAAAGCAGGTAACTTTGAAGAAAGTTTTTGGGATTGGAACAGCGCTATTAGCTTCCTTTACATCAATCTATGGAATAGGCAATAGCTTTGCAAAAGCATGGACAAACATGGAATCTGCGTATGAAAATGCTCCCATTTTGCAAACAGATGCTCGATGGTTGCCTGAATTTAATGTTCCTATACAACCCTTGAATCTATTGAGTGCAACATTTGCAGTATATGGAATGAGTTCAATTACTGGGCAAGAAAGACATATTATACCAGGAGCGCTGGTTGCAGGAATGTGGTCATTGTTTCATGGAGCAGATGCGAAGCTGGTTTGTCCCACATTCGCAGGGAGCTATGATACACCTGGTGAAGCTGATGATGTTATTGTTTCTGGTAATTATGCCTATGTAGCAGATGGCTCTTCCGGTTTGCAAATTATTGATGTGAGTAATGCAGCAAATCCTCTAAGTGTTAGTTCTTGTGACACACCGGACTATGCTCGAGATCTTGCTCTTTTGGGTAATTATGTCTATATAGCGGATTGGTCGTCAGGCCTGCAGATTATCGATGTAAGCAATAAAACAAATCCTTTGCTCGTTGGCTTCTATGATACTCCTGGCGAAGCAGGTGGAGTTGCTGTATCTAGTAATTATGCTTATATAGCAGATCGTTTTTTTGGTCTTCAAATTATTGATGTAAGTAATGCAACCAAGCCAATTTTTGTCGGCTCGTTTGATACGCCAGGGGAAGCGTGGGATGTTACTATTGCTGGAAATTATGCATACGTTGCTGATTATTTATCAGGTATTCAAATCATCGATGTAAGCAATAAAACAAATCCGATACGTATTGGTTTTTACAATTTAGCCGATTACACCCAGAATGTTATCATTTCTGGGGATTATGCCTATGTTTCAAATTATGCAGCCGGTCTCCAGATTATTGATGTGAGTAATGCTGCAAATCCACGACAAGTTGGCTCTTATAATACACCAGGTTTTGCATATAGTATTGCGCTGTCTGGGAATTATGCATGTATAGCAGATGATGCTGTAGGAGGCCTTCAAATCATCGATGTGAGCAATGTAGCCAATCCAACTCTTGTGGGTTCTTATGGTATGCCAGATAGAGCTTTAGGAGTAGCCGTATCTGGAAATTATGCTTATGTAGCAGATGAAGACATTGGAGGCCTTCAAATTATCGATCTTTATTGTGCTCTGTGTCCTCAATTGGTGGGAAGTTATGATACGCCTGTTGATGCTATTGGTGTTGTCGTTGTAGGAGATTATGCATATATTGCCGGTCGTACGAGTCTTCAGATTATCGATGTAATTAACAAGACGAGACCGATGTTAGCAGGATCATATAGTACTTCTGGTTATTCTAGAATTGTTGATGTTTCGGGTGATTATGCCTATATGGCTGCTGATGCTTCTGGTCTTCATATTATCGATGTAAGTAATAAGACAAACCCTGTATTAACATTTTCATATAGCACCCTTGATGGGGCTTGGGGTGTTACTGTTTTGGGTGATTATGCTTATGTGGCAATTAGCGGTTCTGGTCTTGAAATCGTTGATATTAGTAATAAAACTAATCCAAGACGACTTGGTTTTTACAATACTCCAGGTATTGCTCATGAAACTTTCATTTCCGGTAATTATGCTTATGTTACGGATTATAATGCGGGGGGACTTCAGATCATTGATGTGAGCAATCCATCGAATCCGACATTTGTGAGTTGGTATAATACACCTGGCCGTGCGATAGATGTTGTCGTATCAGGTAATTATGCCTATATAGCAGATTGGGATGGGGGATTGCAGATCATCGATGTGAGCAATCCATTGAGTCCGAGTTTTGTTGGTGAATATAATACACCTGGGATAGCTGCACGTGTTAAAAAAAGAGGTAATTATGCCTATGTGGCGGATCTTGATTTTGGTCTTCAAATTATCGATGTGAGCAATCCATCGAGTCCAATACTTGCAGGTTGGCATGATACGCCTAGTCTAGCTCAAAATGTGTTTCTTGTCGGCAATTATGCCTATGTGGCGGATGCGAGTTCAGGCCTTCAGATCATCAGCATACCCTGTCCTATAAGTAGCAGTAGTTCAACTACCTTGTCGAGCTCTACTACTAGCACACAGACTTCCAGGAGCACAACGGCAAGCAGCAGTTTGAGTTCTTCTAGCAGTACGACCCTACAACTGAGATCAAGCACATTGAGTAGGACTATTGCAAAAAGTCATTCATTGAGTTCTTTGCCTTTGACAATGGTTTCTTCGCCTAATAATTCTTCTACAATATGGATTGGTTTAGGAATAGGAGTGATTTTATGCTTTGGGATAACGGGAGGAATTGTATACATTATTCAAAAGCGCAAAGAAGAAACAGACGTGGAAGAGCAAGCATTAGGACCGATTACTAATGTGTCTTTTTATAATCCTAGCGAAAAACATGAGACTTTAGAAGAAGAAAACCCCTATGGTTTTTCGGGAGATGTTAAGGGGAAATCTGATAGAGACAGCCAATATCAACGCACTCCTGACCGAGTGAAAGCCGAAGACGACCAGCATTATCAGCATACCCCCGTTAGAGAGAGGTCAGGAGTAGAGTTTTAATATGGAGACGATTCAATGAACATCACAACTAATGCTTTCGTAGCTTATCACATCATTGTCAGTAAGAGAGGAAAACATCTATGAGTCATGCACTATCTTCAGCAGCGAGCTACCTAGCTTCTTTTTGGAAGGCAGAACATTCCAAAACAGTTCACACCTTCTCCAAGGAGAGTGATTCTCTCTTGCTAGCGACCACCCAATCGGCTACAAGAGCGTTGAATCAACAGATCAGTGACCTGTTACCTGGTTGTACACTACGCAAAGCGATGCTTAGAGAGACTAAGCAGGGCGAACTATCCTTCCATTCAGAAGCAGGAGAAGCCATAGTTTTTTCGAATGAAAAGACAATGGATCAATGGCTCGCGGATAAAACAACGGTCGATATCTGGCAGATCGAAGATCAACGACCAGGAAGCTCTGGAGTTTTTTACAAACTTCAAAGAGCAAATGCGTATGGATACGACACTTTTGAAACAAGAGATGAGCTCTTTAATCAGCTAAAAGAAGAGTTCGGGGTATTTTGGAAGCTTGAAGATCAAGGGAAAAATCAACCCTCTTACATTCATTACAAGCCAGGAATTTTTGGGTGTCATTACGTCGATGTCAACCATGAAGATTTAATCTTTGTAGCCAATAGCTTGAAGCTAGAGAGTCCTCATCTACCGGCATCTACTCCTCATGCCTCGGGCCGCGCTTCCAGGGGAAAAAGTATCGCGGCTTGTGTTCTTGGAGGTTTGCTTCTATCAGCTGGTCGTTCCTGGAGTCAGAGTTTTGGCCAAAATTCTGTCTCTGACGCAATCACAACGCTGAAAGGAACGCTTGGTCCGGTAGCATTCAAAACAGCCTCCACTTTTGCAGCAATAGCTGCAGTGAGCAGACAGGAGAGCGGAGCACTTTCGGGAACATTGTTAGCCGGTATAATATTTCTGGCTGAGCCTGTGAAGGGACAGTCCTTATGTCCTCAATTAGTGGGAAATTATGATACACCGGGAGATGCTGATGACGTTACCATTTCCGGTACTTATGCCTATGTGACGGATGGGGTTTCAGGTTTTCAGATCATTAATGTGAGCAATGTAACCAACCCCACGCTTGCTGGTTCCTATGATACGCCTGGTGAAGCTTACGGCGTCGCCATTTCTGGCAATTACGCCTATGTGGGGGACGGGAGCTCAGGTCTTCAGATTATCGATGTGAGCAATGTGGTCAATCTCACGCTTGCGGGTTTCTATGATACGCTTGTTCAGGCTTGGGATGTCGCCATTTCCGGCAACTATGCCTATGTGGCGGATGGTAATTCCGGTCTTAGGGTCATCGATGTGAGCAATGTGGCCAATCCAACACTTGAGGGCTCCTACAATACGCCTGGCTATACTCGGGGCGTCGCCCTTTCTGGTAATTATGCCTATGTAGCGGACGATGACTTTGGTCTTCAGATTATCGATGTGAGCATTGTATCCAACCCAACGCTTGCGGGTTTTTATGATACGCCTGTTATCCGGGCGTGGAATGTTGCCGTTTCCGGCAACTATGCTTATGTGGCGGATAATTGGAACGGTGCTCTTTGGATCATCGATGTGAGCAATGTAGCCAATCCAACGCTTGCAAGCTTCTACAACACGACTGGATATGCTCGTTGTGTCGCCGTTTCCGGCAACTATGCCTATGTAGCGGATGCGGGATCCGGTCTTCAGATCATCGATGTGAGTAATGTAACCAACCCAATACTTGCGGGCTCCTATAATACTAACTTGGCTAATGGCGTCACCGTTTTCGGCAATTATGCCTATGTGACGGATGGAACTTCTGGTCTTCAGATCATCAGCACACTTTGCCCTACGAGTAGTAGTTCAACTAGTTTTTCAAGTTCGACTACAAGCAGCAGTTTGAGTTCTTCTAGCAGTACGACTCAACAGCAGAGTTCAAGCATGTTAAGTAGCACTATCGCAAAAAGTCATTCTTTGAGTTCTTTGCCTTTGACAACGGTTTCTTCGCCCAATAATTCTTCTATAATATGGATTGGTTTAGGAATAGGAGTGGTCTTATGTCTTGGATTAGCGGGAGGAATTGTATACATCATTCAAAAGCGTAAAGAAGAAGCAGACGTGGAAGAACAAGCGTTAGGACCGATTACTAATGTGTCTTTTTATAATCCTAGCGGAAAACATGAGACTTTAGAAGAAGAAAATCCCTATGGTTTTTCGGAAGATGTTAAGGAGAAATCTGATAGAGATAGCCAATATCAACGCACTCCTGACCGCGTGAAAGCAGAAGGCGACCAGCATTATCAGCATACCCCCGTTAGAGAGAGTCAGGAGTAGAATTTTAATATGGAGATCATTCAATGAACATCATAACTAATGCTTTCGCAGCTTATCACATCATTGTCAACAAGAGAGGAAAATATTTATGAGTCATGCACTATCTTCAGCAGCGAGCTACCTGACCTCCCTTTGGAAGCCAGAA
>JAAKFP010000082.1 GCA_011065005.1 Chlamydiota bacterium
ATCATTGGAAGGTGATGGAGATGTTGTTGTTTCTTTTTCTTATGTTGCTCCAATCCGTGGATGGCCTGAAGGGGAATATTCCCTTACAATTTCCACATCATCGGGTGAGGAAGTGCACCACAAATTCCAGGTTCAAAGCACTTTGTTGCGTAATTCACCACAGAGCACACAAGAGCTCACAGAGAGAATATGAGGGAAATCAATTAATGTAACTAACAACGCCTATCTTTGCGCCGCTAGTAAGACGCCTATAAGGCAGAGGGTGTTTGCTTTCCAGTTGACTTTTTCGTTGTAGAGCCACTGTCCCCAAAGATTACAAACGATGATAAGAGAGATCGAGAATATTGCGAAGATGAAAGAGCTTTCTCGCATTGTAGCAGTTTCGGCGGCGCGCATGAAGAAGAAGGCGCAAGCACCATTGAAGATCCCTCCCAATATTCCCCAAAGGACTTCCCACATAATGGGGATTCTTTTTTCAGAAATACAATATATGACGGCGTGCATGCCGGCAGCGGCAGCAAAGATTGTGGGAACAAACCATTCGGAAGCCATTTTTTCTGGGTTGATGAGCCAGTTGTCCATATTGGGAAAGTGTTTGTTGAGGAAGATTGCTCGAAATTCTGTCAGAACAAGAAAAAGGACGTGTAACAAGAATGCTGAAGCTGCAAATAGAATCCAAGCACGTGTTTTCGGTTTTTCTGATTTGTCCCAGCCTGCCCAGAAGAGTCCCATTAGCACAAGAATAGACCCTGCTAAATCGTGGGGGGTGAGTTCGTAGTTGAGTGTGGAACCGAGGGCAAGGACCATCACTATCGCAGGCATTACAGAAGCAGAGTTCACTGCTGCAAATGTTAATCCCGCGGGACCCCTTTGGAGAGCTTTTCCGAGCATCCATTTCATCGAACCTAAAAATATTCCACCGCAGAGTCCCATCAGGGCAATTTGGGAATTCCACCCGTAAGATCCTGTTCGAACGGGGTGCAGAAGAATGGTTACTAAGCAGGTGAAGAAAAGTTGAAAAACGAAAAAGGCACGCGCTGAGCCGTTTTTATCCATGCTGCGTCGCATACATAAGTTGGACATCGCTCCTAAGAAACCGGAAACTACCATCCAAGATGTAGCCATAGTTATACCTTGTATGTTTTACTAGGAAGTTTTGCTTTGGTAATAAGCAGAAAGAACAGTGTTGATTAATGAATTTCTAATTATATCTATTACATTACTGAATGTCAAGAAATTTGTTCATCTTGTTGTCCTGTAAAAATTTGTTTTTGATTCGAGAGCAGAAGTTAGGTATACTTTGTGGTATGCAAATTATTGCCGGAAAATATAAGAATAAACGGATTTGTACACCAAAGGGGTTAGAGACACGACCCACGTCGGGGCGTTTACGTGAGGCTGTTTTCAATATTTGTCAGCATTGTATTGAGGGGGTAGACTTTCTCGATCTATTTTCTGGATCGGGGGTGATGGGTCTAGAAGCGTTGAGCCGGGGAGCGAAAAGCGCTACCTTTATCGACAAAAGTCGTCGCAGCATTCAAAGTATCCAACGAAATGTAGAGGCGTTAGGGGTGCAAGATCTTGTGCGCGTCCTGCAGGGAGATGTGTTTCAGTGGATAGAAAAGCTTGTAAAAGAAGGTCGCCATTTTGATTTGATCTATGTGGATCCCCCTTATGGGATGGTATCTAGCCGGGAAGGGAGAAAGATGACTTGTAGTAGTATGGTTTTGGATTTTGTAGATAAAGGGGATTTATTAAAAGAGGGGGGAATGGTATTTATTGAGGAGAGTAGTGATGCCAAGCCTGAGGTTGAGAGTTTGGAGATTCTGACATTAACAAGCAGTCGGAACGTTGGTCGTTCACTACTCCTTCAATATCAAAAGAGGTGAGGTTATTTTGATGAAGAAAGCGGTATTTCCAGGAACGTTTGATCCCCCATCTTTGGGTCATTTGGACATCATTCAGCGTGCTTCGAAGGTCTGTGACCGATTGTACGTTGGCATTGCGTTGAATGTTGCCAAGCCTGAGGAGTTGTTTTCGGTATCTGAAAGGAAAGCGATGCTGGAGGAGATCCTTAAGCCTCTGCAGAATGTTGAAGTTGTCACTTTCGAAAGTCTCGTCGTTGATTATGTTCAGAAAAATCAGATCGATTACATTGTGAGAGGGTTGCGAGCTCTTTCCAACTCGGAGTATGAGTTTAGGATGGCTTTGGCGAACCGAAAGATGAGCGGGGTGGAAACCGTTTTTCTTATGGCTGACGAGTCTCTTTCGCATATTAGTTCTTCATTAATCAAAGAGATTGGCAGTTTTGGTCATCGTTTACACGATTTTGTTCCCAAAGAGATTGAAGAAGTCGTTTTCCGCAGAATTTCAGAAAAGTTTTGAACGCGAAGCGTACCAGTTCTTTCATGCTCCCTACCGGGAAATGACATCGAAAACGAAACTAAAATTTTAGCCACAGATGCACACAGATTTTGTATTATCTGTGCCCATCTGTGTTTATCTGTGGTGAAAATTTAAGCGTTCTTGGAGTCTATCCAATGTAAGATAGACGACGGGTGTGAGGAATAGTGTCAGCATTTGGGAGAAGAGCAGCCCTCCAACGATGACTAGCCCCAAGGGGCGGCGGACATCTCCACTGGCGCCGATGCCGATGGCAATGGGGAGGGCTCCGAAAATGGCTGCGAACGTCG
This sequence comes from Chlamydiota bacterium, assembly GCA_011065005.1. Lineage (GTDB taxonomy): Bacteria > Chlamydiota > Chlamydiia > Chlamydiales > Waddliaceae > JAAKFP01. The sequence continues at coordinate 2,694 of JAAKFP010000082.1, forward strand.
TCATCATCATTGGACGGAATCGAACAAGACAAGCTTCGTAGATGGCGTCGAAGGGTGTTTTTCCGTGGTGTTGTTCTGCTTCGACAGCATGGTCGACCATCATGATCCCATTCTTTTTGACGATACCGATCAGTAGGATAATTCCTACGAGAGAGTAGAGCGATAATGGCTCGCCAAAGATGTATAGGGTGATGAGCCCGCCGATGGCAGCAAGGGGGAAGGTGGAGAGGATTGTGATTGGGTGGAGAAAGCTTTCGTAGAGGGTGCCAAGGACGATATAGCTCACGAGGATCGCTAGTCCAATGAGGAACCACAGGTTTCCAAAGGTTTCCGCAAAGACCTTGGCTATTCCTGCCATGGATCCTGTTGTGGTTGGGGGGAGAATGGCCCTTGCACTCTCTTCGACGCTTTGAATCGCCTCTGCTATGGAGAAGTCCTCAGCTAGGGCAAAGCTGATCTGTGCTGTGGGGAACTGGTCCAGGTGTTCGATATCTTTAGTGCCGACATCTTCTTTCCATTTTGCGACAGTGGCTAATGGTATGTTTTTTCCTGTTGATCTTGATTTGATGAAGAGTTTTTCCATGCTTGCTTTGTTTTGCTGGAATTCGGATTGCAGGCCAAAAGTTACATCGTAGACCATTTGTGAGGTTTCAATGTTTGTAATGGTTCCTCCTGCAAAGGCATCTAGGAGTGTCGATTCAATTTCCTCAGCGCTGATTCCCAACATCGATGCGCGATCTCTTAAAATCTCAATGTTCAATTGAGGTTTGTTTAGTGTAAGGCTGCTCGTAACATTCTGAAAACGGGAATCGCTTTGGATTTTCTCTTTCATCAAGCCAACATAGTGTGCCAATTCATCGAGATCACGACTTTTAATTGTATAGTGGTAACGGTTGTTCTGTCCTCCGCCTCCGATGCCGAGATTTAACAAGGGGATGCTGAACACAAAAGAGCGGGTTCCAACGATTTGTGACAGCTGTCCTTGTAGGCCAAAGACCACTTGCTGTGTGGGATTACGATCTTTGGGAGGTTTTAGCCGAATAAGTGCCATCCCCGTACCTTCCCAGGTCCAGGTGCCAAAGTCTTCAATGTTTAGGTCTTGCTTCAAGATCTCATCGATTGATTTTTTGTAACGGATCATTTCTTTGGTGGGCAGCCCCACACTTCCTTCGGTAAGCACCCATACATAGCCGATATCATCGTGAGGAATAAAATCCATGGGTAGCGTTTTGAAGAGGGCAACCATCACTACCAAGCTTAGCGCTCCACAGAGTAGGGTAGTTTTTCGATGACGAAGGACAACGTTGAGACCTTTTTTATATAGGGTCATCATTGTATGATTAAACCTGTCTCCCCAAAGACCAACTGTTGATCGCTTTTCCTGGGTTCGCTTGGAGAGGAATCTGCTGGCAAGCATCGGAGTGAGCGTCAGGGAAACAAATCCAGAGATGAGGATAGCTATAGCTAAGGTGACGGCAAACTCTCGGAAGACTTTTCCTACGACGCCCCCCATGAAGAGTAAAGGGATGAAGCTTGCCGTCAGGGAGAGTGTCATTGAAAGGACGGTGAAGCTAATTTGCTTTGTACCGTTCAGTGCTGCCTGCAGAGGTTTTTCTCCTTTTTCGATATGGCGGACGATATTTTCGACGACGACGATGGCGTCATCGACAACAAACCCAATACAAAGTGTCAGTGCCAACAGCGATAGATTGTCTAAGCTATACCCTAGAAAATTCATTACCAGAAAAGTGCCAATAATCGACAAAGGCAGCACCAGGGAAGGGATTACTGTATCGGAAGCTCTTCCAAGATAGAAATAGATGATACAAATTACAAGAATAAGCGCTAAGATGAGGGTGAATTGGACGTCGTTGATCGACTCTTCGATCCAGTGCGCTTTGTCGAAAATCACTGTTAAGTTGAGAGCTCCGGGGAGTTCTTTGTTCAGCTCAGGAATCAAATTATGTATGGCCTTAGAAACATTTACCGAATTGGCACCAGGTAGACGTTCTACTGCCATGATGACACAAAATTTATCTTGATTTTCAGAGATATATCGAAAGTAGACGCTATCCTGACTTGGACCATCTTTTACCGTAGCTACATCCTCCAGTCGTATCAGGGAGCCATCTTTTTCTTTAAGAACCAGACGTTGGTACTCCTCTTTAGTTTCAAGTTGTCCATCGGTAAAAAGAGAAAGTTTTCTGATATCGCTAGAAAGGCCTCCAGAGGGGAGGTTTGGGTTTCCTTCCATGATCGTACGCTTCACTTCCCCCATGCTTAAACCTTTCATCGCAAGAAGTTCCGGGTTTACACGAATATCGATCTTGTGCTTTGGACCATATGTTTTTACGCCGGCGACACCGTCTACCATTGACAAGCGTTGAGCAACAACGGTATGAGCAAAATCATAAATTTGGGGAAGCGTCAGCGTCGTAGAGGTGACTAGCAAATACATAATCGGTTCTTGCGAGGGGTTCTGTTTGGTGTAGGTCGGTTTTTGTTCCATCTTCGCCGGCAGGTAGTGTATAGCTCGAGAGATGGCAGCTTCCACCTCCTGGGCGGCGACCTCCATTTTTTTGTCGATATCGAACTCTAGAGTTATTGAGGTTCTTCCTTGGGAGTTTGTGGATCGGACTTCTTTGAGTCCGGGAATCGTCATCAACTCCTGCTCTAGCGGAGAAGCAACAGTGGAAGCCATCACCTTGGGACTTGCTCCAGTAACTCCCGCCTCAATAACGATCACAGGATAATCCACATTGGGGAGATCGCTAACAGGTAGAGTGTTGTAGGAGAGAATACCGCCGATCAGGATGGCAATCATGATCAGCGTTGTCATGACAGGTCTGCGGATGAAAGGTTCCGAGAGGTTCATGGTTTGATCTCCACCTTTGCTCCAGGGTACAGGTTGAGCTGGCCTTCCGTGACAATTTGCGTTCCAATATCCATCTCTTCTTCAATGACAATGTCTTCATCAAAGGGTTGCTTTGGCGTTACGTTAAAGAGTTCAACAGTTTGGTCCGATTTAACGATATAGACATATGTTCCTTTCTGACCATATTGCAGTGCCTTTTGTGGGATGACCGTCGCATCCTTGAGTTTATCCACACGTAATTTAACATTAACAAAGATTCCCGGTTGCAAGAGGCGATCTTCATTGGGAATGCGCCCACGCAACATAAGAGTACCTGTAGTAGGATCGACGGTCGTTTCAACAAAAGTGATCTCTCCTGCAACAGTGTACCCTTCTTGTGTGATCACCTCAATGGGAAGGGCTTTCTCTTCACTCAGGGCTTTTCTGATGGCATACACATGCTTTTCGGGAAGGGTGAAATCCACATACAATACCTTGATTTGCACAATTGTAGACAATAAAGTGTTATGTTCCACATAGTCAAGAGTGGTTACTTTCTGTTCCCCAAGAATTCCTTCAATGGGAGCATGAATGAAGCAGTTTTTGAGGTCTTGTTGTGCAAGCGCGACTTCAGCTTTTGCAATTTCTACAGAGGATTCATAGTCGGCTACTTCATTTTGTATTTCCTCAAAACTCAAGGGGGTGACGTATTCCTTTCCTACAAGCCCGGAATACCGTTCGAGTTTCTTTCTGCCAAAGGCTAAGTTTGTTTTCGTTTTGTTGAGACTAGCCCTGGCTTTTTCGAGTTTTGAAAGATAGACTTCGGGGGCAATCTGGAAGACAAGCTCTTCTTTTAGTATGTGACTTCCTTCATCAAAAGGGGCTTTTTGGAGTACGCCCTCGATATGTGCATAGAGGCTAACTCTTTTGTTTGGTTTCAATGAGCCTATCGCTTCCAAGAAGACAGGAACATCAGCTTGACGGACTTCCGAGACCGTGACAACGGTAGGGGGAGGACCTTCCATTCCTGTTTCAGAAGAGTCTGAACAGCTCAGAACGATGTTGCTAAGAATAACTAATGTGAGGTAACGAAAGAATGTCATCATTTTTCACCTATGATTTCTTCATTTTGCCAAGGGTCAGTCGCAGAAAAATTTTCATCTAAAATTCCTGTTGAGAAAATTAAGTTCGCCAAAGAGATCACCCAATCAGCAGTATCTTGAACTATTTGTGTTCGTGCCCTCGCTAAGGTGTCTTGGGAGTTGATCAGCGCCTGAAGGCCGCCCACCCCAGCTTTGTAATTTTCTAGGGTAGATTCGTACGCTTCCTGGGAGTACTCCAGATATTCCACACTACGTAAGTATTTTCTGTAGGAGGTTTTAAGATTCCAGTAACTGGTGGTAACTTCGAGACCAACTTCAAGCTCTTTGTTTCTGACATCAGCTCTGGCAGCAAGGAAGTCTTGATATGCCCGTTTTTCATTATATTCATAGAAAAACCCCCTGAAGATGGGGACTCGAAGCGAAATGGTGCCGATGTTGTGATAGTCCTCATTGGGTATAGCATTATACGACTTTCCATAAATCCAATCTCCGGTCAATTCGGGATAACCGAGTGTCGATGCTGCTTTCCAGTCTGCTTTTTTCTGTTCTGCTGTAGCAAATATAGCCCACAAATCCTTTCGGAGCGACTTTCCCGTTTCTATCAAAGCATCCACGACGAAATTGAGATCTTGAGGGGAGAAGTCCTCTGGAAGGCCTGCTACTCGAAGAGGTGTATTCATAGTAACGCCTAAGGCATTTTTTAAGTTGGCGAGAGCGATCTCCACATTACCTTTTGCAGTCTCTAGTTGGATTTCAGCATTTACGTGTTCGGACTTGACCTGCAAGTAATCTGCTTTCGTGCGTATTCCTGCACGATATTGCGCCTCTCCCACATCCAAGCTGATCTTTGCATCGGCGAGATCTGCTTCTCGAACTTTGAGTGTTTCTAGTGCACGTAGATAGTTGGTATAGCGGTCAATGACTTCCAAAATCACACTTTGGAAAGTGAAGTCCTTGCTCCAGCGTGCTGCATGAAAGGCAAAACGGGAGCTTTGGTGCAAGTAACATCGCGTTCCAAAATCAAATAGCAGATAGGAAGCGATAAGATTATAGTTGTAAACGGTGTTAGTAAAGGACAGCCTGCTATTCTCCGCGGAAATGTGTGTGTGTCTTAAATCATCAACGACATTGATTTCTGGATAATTGTCGCTAAGAGTTTGTTTGTGGAAGGCATAAGCCGATCGAGCGGTAGCCCAGGCTCTCATCGTGTCAGGGTTATTCCGTAAGGCAATATCGATCATCGGTTCGAGGGTGAGCTCTTCGCCTGAATTTAGAGGATCAACTTCATGGTAGCAAGCGACTGTCGATTGATAGAGTACTTTTCCCGGCTTGCAGGGTTCTTGCCGTTTGCTTGCACACCCTACCAGGAATAAGCAAAGGATCAATAGTATTTTCGGTTTCATAAAAGGCGGCATTTTCTAGTGAGAATATGGCCATCATAATAGTACGATACCCACTCAAAATCAAGTAGTAGTCATTCCGGCTGAAAAATAATATACAGGATAAGCAGCCGCTCCCGCTGAAGCAACTTTCTTATTGTTAATGATTTATTTACCACCGAGAGCACAGAGAACACAGAGAATGGAAAAATTTCGGGGTTTATTAAAAATAGGCCCTCTCATAAAACCTCAAATTTCTCTCTGTGCTCTCTGTGAACTCTGTGGTGAAATTTCCAGCGGGAATTGCTGCAGGATAAGTAAGATAAACAGGATAAATATAATAAAAAGGAGACAAATTGGCTCCTTGTTATCATTTTTAGAGGTGAACGGTTACCTTTTTTCTTTGTTTTAATGCAAAGAAATAATTAAGATCTATTTTTTCACTTGGAGATATAACATGGAACCCGTTCAACCAAAACCTGCAGGGAAAAATTTAAATATCTGGCGTATTTCTCTCCCCAAACTGCAAACTGTTTTCAAAGAGATTCCGTTCAAT
>JAAKFP010000083.1 GCA_011065005.1 Chlamydiota bacterium
TCGCGTGTCCGGTTACCCTCGCACGCCATGCGCAGCTATATGTTGAATGTGCAATTTACATATTTAGTTCCTCTCAACTAAAAAGTCCGCAGGATATTCCCGGTGTAACCAGAGACGCAGAGATAAAAGAGAATTAAATTTATTTTTTAATTCTCTTTTTTCTCTGCGTCTCTGTTTCTCTGTGTTTAGATCCCAAGTGCAGCGCTCTAAAGTCCGAAGGGATAGAGGTAGCTGAATTGGATGAGGCTGGCGCATTTTGGGAAGTAGCGTGCGTAGACTCGATGAGCATATTCGAGGCGGAAGATGCCCCAGCAGTCGGTCGTTTTGCTTATGCGAGCACCAATGTCTAGAGAACGGTGTGAAATGGAACCGTATCCGTCAAATGATTTTATGGAGAGGGAATCTCCTCCAAGCCCATAAAGTGCATTAACGAATAGGCGCAGATGTGTTGTTCTCTGGAAATTTTTCTCCCAGGCCAACTGCCCCCGCAACCATGGTGAGCCGTGATCGGCAACGCCGACGGCGATCACTCCCCAACCTCTTGAAGCCCAGTAATCGAGACACGAGATCTCTTTTCCTACAGACACATGGAGTTCTGCCTCGTTTCTGCCATGGTGAAAGGAACTCAAATCATCTAAAGCAACACTTGAGGCTTTTATTAGAGTGATTCCTGTTGTAATACTTACAAAATCCCCCACGACATCGTTAAACCACTGATACCGGCCAGTTACTTTGAAGTTATCAAAACCAAAGGATCGATGCCGCGTGTTTGCAAATATCGCCTCCAGTTCTGCACTCCAGGAACCGTAGGAAGCGGACAACCCTACGGTACCAAAATGGTCATCGGAAGAATGATGCCTGGAACCGGAAGAGGTATGCACGGAATTGTAATGCTGGAATAAATAATCCAACCTGGGATACAACTCCAGATCTCTCTCGGTCCATGGCATCAGTTCCGTGCCAGAGAGTGCTGTCTGAGTGACGATAACGGCTCCTAGTATAAATAGAAAAATCTTTTTCATTACTTAATGAATCCCTTTTTCAGACAGATCTCTTTCTGCCTCCAAAGCTGCCATACAGCCTGTACCCGCAGCGGTCACAGCTTGCCGATAGGTAGAATCTTGTACATCGCCACAAGCATAAACAAGCTCCTTATTTGTACGACAGCTTCCAGGAGTAACCTTGATGTAGTTGTTCTCATGAAGATCAATTTGCTGCTCTAGGAATTTCGTGTTCGGGGTATGGCCGATAGCAAAGAAAACACCCCCTGCATCCCGCTTCGTCTCCTTTTCCGTTTTCACATTTTTCACAGTAACACTTCCAACAACGTCATCACCCTCGACTTTCGATAGAACAGAATCCCATAGAATCTCGATCTTTGGATGATTCATGGCTCTTTGCTGCATGATTTTTGAAGCTCGTAGCTCATCGCGTCGGTGGACGATATAGATTTTACTTCCGAACTTCGTCAGAAATATCGCTTCCTCGCACGCAGAGTCTCCTCCACCGATAACATACAATTCCTTATTTCTGAAGATGGGCATTGCCCCATCACAAACAGCACAAGCAGTAACCCCACGCTGCCAAAATTCCCCATCTCGAGTGCCGGGAAGATCGAGTCTATTCGCACTTGCTCCTGTTGCGATAATAATCGCATCAGCCAGATAAGCAGATTTGTTACCCTGCACTTTGTATGGATGCTGGCTCATATCCACAGATAGAACGTCATCAGATAGTATTCGAGTGCCAAAACGTTCCGCCTGTTTCCGAAATGTCAACACCAGCTCCGGTCCCATGATCCCTTCAGGAAATCCAGGGAAATTCTCTACGTCTGTTGTTATCATCAACTGCCCACCAGCAATTCCTGTGTGGAACCCTTCGTAAAGCACGGGCTCTAAGTTAGCGCGAGAGGCATATATAGCAGCTGTATACCCCGCCGGACCAGATCCGATGATCACAAGTTTTACTCTGTCCATAATTAATTAACTCCTTAGCTCGACTTTGCAAGGTCGAGCTTAGTGTATGAAAATAATTACCATACCAGAATTCTAGAAAAATAATAAAGCGTTCAAACGATCTGCACAGGGCTAACGCATTAAAATTTATTTAATATTGTGTCATAATTCTTCTAAGAAGCACTTTCAGACCTTCGGCCCTTTGGTTTTTCACATTTTTGGCTGGGGCCATCGTCCCAGAAATAGTGAACTGAATAGTTACAAGAATTTTAATGCGTTAGCCCTGACCAATTATTCGAATGAACCAAAATAATTGCACCATCGAAGATGGTGCTGGAAAATCTAAAATTTTGCAAAATACTGGTTATCAATCATTAAACCTAGAAAACGCCCTGCCTGCACATCCTTTTCATCCTGTTATCCTGTAAATTTCGGTGAACAAGAAACTCTGAATATCGTAATGTGAGGGAATATGATCTATTGTACCTGGAGGTATCAATGTTGAAATTCTTAACATCTTCAATTTTTATCTTTACACTTGCATTCATGATGGCAGGTTTGGGTGGCAATGCCCTTTCTGCACAAAAAACCAGCAATGCCAGTGCAACGACTGGAACAGCAACGCTCTACTATCACCCGACTTGCTCCCATTGCAAAAAAGTCTTGGCATATCTAAGCAGCGTAAACAAAACGATTACAATGAAAAATACAAGCAATCCTACGTACAAGCAGGAACTAAGGAATTTAGGCCAAAAAGGGGTACCTGCGCTAAAGGTAGGATCTCGTGTTATCGTTGGCTCTAAGCCTATTATCGACTACTTAAAGCAGCACCAAGAGGTTCTCGACTAAGGAATCGGATAAAAATAGCTTAACCATTTCTAGCAACACAGCATATTCATCTGCTGTGTTGCAAATCTTTGAAAACTAATAAGTTGACTGCAGATTTGCGCCTTGCAGATAAAGCGCTGTGTCACCATAAATGTAAAGTTTATTTTTATACGACCCCTAATATATATAGAAAAAAAATCTATTCTTGTGTATAATGCTTTATTATAGTTTTTTTTTAATGAGGCATTGATGCGTTAATGCAAAAGGCGTTATGTAAGTTATTTGCTATCCAGCCTGGAGAAGAGCAAAAAGCATTCATGTTTGCTTTTCTTGGATTTATTTGGTCCCTCGCAGCAACTCTTGGCACAAAATATTCTGACGCCCTCTTTCTGATACATGTTGGCGCCAATATGCTGCCGAAAATTTATACATTCGTCTCCTGTGGGATGATTATCCTTTCCCTCGTCATCTTACGTGCATACTACCATTTGAGTGCCACCCGAATTTTTCTTACTCTTGTATCAATAGGTATCGGATTTTATGCTTTTACCGCTCTTTGTCTTCATATGGGAATAGGAACGCACACTCACTGGCTCTGGTTTGCTTTACGGATTTTTTCGGCCTTATTTCTTTATACGATGATCACCTCTTTTTGGACTTTCATCGATCAATACCACAAGATTTCTGACGCCAAACACCTCTTTGGCCTGTTTGCATCTATGATCTTTTTAGGCAGTATGACGTCGGGAATGATTATGAGATCTGGTCAATGTAGTGTCCTACAGACTTTGTTTCTGATCGTTGTGCTTTTGTCGATGACAACATATTGGATTGTTCGTATCGCTAAAAAGAAAAACAGAGTTGATGAAAACACAATAAAAGAGGCGGAAGAGGCTCTGATTCCTAAAAAACATTCATTGGGAAAACTCATTCTTTCTATTTTTACCTCCAAATATATTAGACTGATTGCGATTGGAAACTTTTTAGCTTTCTTATTGTGGGTGATTGCAGAATACAATTACATGTCATTCTTTGAAGAACGCTTTGCCTGCCATTCGACAGATATCATTGGAAATGAACATAGTGCAGCAATAACGATTTTCTTGGGAAAATGTGTTTCGGTGACAAGTGTGTTGAATCTGTTTTTTGGACTTTTCATCTATGGCAGGCTTGTAAAAAGATTTGGAGTGGGTAGCGTTCTTCTCTTCACTCCACTACTATATCTGCTAACATTCACAGGGTGGGTGGTCAATAACTCCTCAATACTCTTTCCCCTCCTAGGATTTTTTGTTGTGGAAGGAACCTCTGAGATTACTGAAGACAGTAATCTTAATTTGTTGCTAAAAGCAAAACCTCAACAAATTAAAGCGATTGCTAGAGTATTAATCGAATCTGTTTTCGAGCCCTTAGGAATGTTAACCAGCGGGATGCTGTTGTCTATTCCTGCAATCAACAGCAAATGGATTGGACTGACCCTATCCCTTTGTGCCGTCATGGTAGCTTTAGTGGTACGTTGGAATTATCTCAGATCTACCAAAGATTCTAATGAAAAAGAGCTCATCCCTCAAACTTGCTAGATCAGCTGTGCGTGACGATTCTTTTTGACTGTGAGGTACCCATCGAACTTTGAACAAACAGCCCGAACGAATGAGCGCATCTCTGGTGATATTATCACTCGCCCCTCCTTCAGGGTGATGATGCCATCATGAATCATCTCGTCTAATAGAGAGAGTTCATAGGAGAAATACTCTGGAGCTACTGCAAATTTACGACAAATGGTAGGGATATCGACTTCTAAGTAGCACATCAGCTGATTGATCACTTCTCTTCTGACAATATCGTCCTTGACAACAGCGATCCCCTTTGCAACGGGAAGGGTACCACTTTCTATAGCAGCCTGGTATTCCTTCCAATTTGCGGTATTCTGTGCATAGCCTTGTGGCAGTTGCCCAATTGCAGAACTTCCAAATCCCAAAAGGGTTGGCGCAGTATCGGTGGTATAGCCTTGGAAGTTTCGGTGTAATCTTTTTTCTTTCAAGGCAAGGTACATATCATCATCTGTTTGGACAAAGTGATCTATACCGAGAGGTTGATATCCATGATGAGCTAACCGCTGTGATGCAGCAGTTGAAAGTTCCCAACGGAAGTGTGGACCTGGAAGTGAGGAATCAGGAATAAGCCGTTGATGCTTTTTCATCCAGGGAACGTGGGCATATCCAAAGAGGGTCACCCTATTAGGTTCGAGCCGCATCGCCAAATCTACGCTTTCCACAATGCTTTCCACAGTCTGGTGAGGAAGACCATACATCAGATCTACGTTGATGCGGTCAATTCCATTTTGTCGAAGCATGTCGATTACGTTTTTGGTCAGGTCATATGGCTGAACACGATTAATCGCTTCCTGCACCTTGGACGAAAAATCTTGAACGCCCATGCTCACCCTATTCACTCCAGACTGTGCCATCGACTGAATGAACTCTAAAGATGTCGTTCTAGGGTCTATTTCTACAGCTATTTCTATAGCTTCAGAAAAAGAAAACGATTTTTTAATGGAACTCATCAGGTAAGCGAAATCTTTCTTTTGAAGAATATTTGGGGAGCCTCCACCAAAATGAATATGTGCCACAGACATCTTCCTGGGAAGATTTTCCGTAACCAGCTTGATTTCTGTAATGAGTTGCTCTAAATAAGACTGTATGGGTTGATAACGCGTGGTTATTTTTGTATGGCAACCGCAAAACCAGCAGAGCTTCTCACAATATGGAATATGGAAGTATAGGGATAGACCTTCTTGATTTCCAACTTCAGAAAGCCATTTTCTGTAATCTTCCCCAGAAAATGAGGAGGAAAACTGCGGAGCTGTAGGATAGCTTGTATAGCGAGGGAGGGCTTTGTTGTACTTATCCACAAGTGCGAAAATATCTTTTCCCATAGTTTTCATCATATCCTTTAATGAGGGAAATATTTATTGAGGATGGCTTCAATGTCTCGAACTTCGAAGGGCTTGGAAAGGTAATCATCCATTCCAGCTTCGAGACACTTTCCCCTATCCCCCTGCATGGCATTAGCTGTCAACGCAATGATAGGAACGGAACTTTTGCCATGCCCTTTCTTTCGGATCTCCCTTGTGGCCTCAAATCCATCCATCTCGGGCATTTGTAAATCCATAAAAATGATGTCGTAATTTTTTACGTCGATTTGATGCAAGGCTTCTTGTCCATTTTGAGCTGTATCAACGGAACAGTTAAGTCGATCTAGCATTTCCTTCATCAGCTCTTGGTTGATGAAGTGATCTTCAACAACCAACACGCTCAACTTTGCTTTTTGAGGCTCTTTTTTATCCATTGTCAACAATCATTCCATTTTTTTCTCGGTGTATATATATAGCATATTCGCTTTTCTCCGTGTACCCTTTCCTGGTCAAAAAATTTGGAGTGCGCAGAGCAATCTGCGCTTTGCGATGTGCAAAAGCCTTTTTTTGTATGCAATCCCGCAACAAACCCTTCTACACAAAAAAACTCTCTTAGACAACATTCACAGGCCAAAAAATCCGAAGACAAAAGAGATCTTTTCACATCGCAAAACGCAGATTGCTCTGCGCAGTTCAAATGATCTTAAGTGGTTAATATCTAATACTCTAAGGTAAAAATGCGGAGTCTTTAGGTTTATAAAAAGCCTAATAATAAAATATTTGAGTTTTAATTATTATTTAGAGTTGTAGTTAATTTTAAATAAAATAATGTGTTATAATGGTATTATAAGCTTAAAATGAAACCATTTGCTGGTATATAAAGATGAGCAGTCCAAAAAGAATAGATACACCTTCAAATGCGAGTAAAATCTCCCTCACATTTGGTGTATCGGAGGATAAAGAGATTATTGTAGACAATGGGTTAATTCGACTTCCTGACGGTACCGCATATAAAGTGACACTCAGAAATTCTGAGGGTACAAAGAAAACCATCGACCCTAGCAAAGAACTGAGTAAGAAAGAGAAACAGCTGCTGAAAAAGGTCGTCAAAATGTTGATGAAGGCTCAAGAAGAGAAAGAAGTTGCTTTCAAAAATTTGAGCAAAACTGAAATCACCTCTGAGGGAATTGTTTCCGATCAGTTCCCTAAAACTTATAATGCATCGGAATATAAACATAAATTCAAGAGAATCTCCGATGTTGGTGCAAAAATTCTACAAACAACTCAACCAACTCCCGCTCCTGCTACAGAATCAAAGGTCAGAAAAGCAATCCGCAAGAGCAAGGTTTTTGGAGATTTTGAAGAATTTGCCCGAGGCAAAGATAAGGCTGTGCTACGGAGAATTAAAAGGGACAGCATCCCCTCCAGTGATTTAGAGCAACCCGAAAAAGCCTATTATATTCCGATCGTTAACTTTCCCTTAAGAAAAAATGCTCTTAGAAAAGAAAAAGAAAAAATGGATTTAATAAAAGAGAGTCTGTCAAATGATGCAAAGACACACCTCGCAGTTGAAGCGGTAGAATCTCACGAAAAAATCAGGGGGAGATATACACTTGAAGTGGAAAAGGCTGAGGCTAATTTTGAACAGGTAATACAAAGCACCGAAACCTCTTTCGAACAAAGAAAGATTTTTGGAAGGCATCTTCTCGAAGGACTTGTAGCCTTACACAAAGTGGGTTGGGCCTATGGAGATCTCAAACCTGAAAACCTTCTGATTTATGGAAAGGGAAAAAAAGAAATATTAAAAATTGCTGATTTTGGAAAAGCGAAAAAGGTAGGCAGTGAAACCAAAAAGTATACAGGGAATCTTAGGTTTTCCCCTCCAGAAGGCAAATTAAGTAAAAAAGGAGATGTCTGGGGAGCCGCTCTTGTTTTGATCCGAACATTAGAGGAAGCAGTTTTGACCGACAAAGAACCATTGGTAGCGGTTACGGGTAAAAAAATCGATCAACCTTCAGATAAAAGGAGGGGTATCGAACGATTTATTATTCAGCATAAGGCCTTCTTAGGTGTAGAAATTACTACCCTTATCGAAAGAATCTACAAAGGGCTTCCCCGCCGAGCGAAACTAGGCAAACTCTCCTCGAAAAAACGACAACTGCAGGCCGAATTAATACATAAATACATTGATAAGCTAACCAAGAAATTGGTTGGAAAAGGAGTTATCGGTGCTGGGCAACAAGAAACAGATCTCAAAAACCTACTCATGGAAATGACTAAAGAAAGCCCAAAGAAACGCATCTCAATAGATGACGCTCTCACCAAATATAATCAAATTTTTCCGCCACCGACAAGTCCGTAACGAACTTGTCGAGTAACCGTTCAGCCAATGGCGTCTAACTTAAGAAATAAAACTAAACGCAAAGACGCAAAGGCGCAAAGAAAAACAGCCTAAATTTCTTTGCGTCTTTGCGTTGAAAATCCTCGAGGACTATGAACTCTTTACTTGATTTAGATATTCGACGACATCACCAATGGTTTTGAGCTTTTCAGCGTCTTCCTCGCTGATTTCTATCTTGAACTTTTCCTCAAAGGTCATAATCAATTCAGTCAAATCGAGGGAGTCTGCATTCAGATCCTCAACAAAAGACTTTTCTAGGGCGACATCATCTTTATCTACTCCTAGTTGTTCAACAACAATATCGATTACTTCTTGTTCTGTTGCCATATTTTTTTCCTCTTTTCATGTTTAATTGGGTTTCTTAGGTTAGGAAGCTAGAAAAAATAACTTTTACATTTATGCTGTCCTATCATCTTCACTTGCTTTGTTGCAAATCTTTGGAAACTAATAAGTTGACTGCAGATTTGCGCCTCGCAACTGAAGAGCT